>NZ_CAHJXD010000036.1 GCF_903644055.1 Sphingomonas bacterium
GACGCGGCCCGTGCCGGGTGCGACGAGCGGGGCGCCGGGCGGCGGGGCGATCGTAAGGCCGCGCGCGCCGATGCCGCGATCGTCGATCGTCCCGAAGCGGGTGACGACCTGCCCCGTGGCGGGCAGCCGATAGAATGCGTCGGCACGCGCCGGCGTGACGACATCGCCCAGAGCGCGCCCGGCGCGGGGGATGGCGAGGTCGGCGGGCGCGAGTCCCGCGCGCGACAGGCGTTCGCTGGCGGTCATCTGCGCCGCCAGACGCGTGGCGCGAAGCCGAAGCCGTGATCGCATGGCGTCCAGCAGGATCTGGCGATGCGCGGCCTCGCTCCAGCTATGCGGGGTCAGCAGCGTCGCGAGCGTCGGCTGGCGCGACAGCCGCACCGCCGCCGCGGTCAGCCGCGCCATCTGCGCGCGCTCGCCCGGCGCGTCGGGCGCCGCTATCGCCGCCGCCAGCACCACGAGCGCGATCATTCAGCCCTCACGATGATAGGGATGGTTCGCGAGGATGCTCGTCGCGCGCCACAATTGTTCGGCGAGCATCGCGCGGGCGAGCAGGTGCGGCCAGGTCATCGCGCCGAAGCCGAGGATCAGGTCGGCGCCTGCGCGATCGGCGTCGCCGAAGCCGTCGGCGGCCCCGATCAGGAAGCGCGCCTCGCGCATCCCGTCATCACGCCAGCGGCCCAATCGCTGCGCGAACGGCAGCGAGCCGAGCGGGGCACCCTTCTCATCGAGCAGGATCGTGACGCAGGGTGACAGCGGTGGCGGGATGCGGCCGCCCTGGTCGGGCAGCTCGGTGATCCGCGTCGGCCACGCGATCCGCGCCAGATAGCGATCGACCAGATCGGCCTCCGGGCCGCGCCCGATGCGCCCGCGCGCGACGATGTGGAGCAGCACGGGTCAGACTCTGCCCGCTTCGACGAACGCACCCACTGGGAGGGATGGCACGCCGTCAGGCGAAGCCCGCCGCCTCGCGCGCGGGCACCGCGACCGGCCCGTCGCCGAACGCCCACATCCGCTCCAGATTGTAGAAGGTGCGCACTTCCGGTCGGAAGAGATGGACGATCACGTCGTTGGCGTCGATCAGCACCCAGTCGGCGGTCGGCATGCCCTCGATCCGCGGGCTGTGCCCAGTGAGCGCCTTGATCTTCTCGGCAAGCTTCATCGCCATCGAGCCGACCTGACGGCTCGAGCGCCCCGAGGCAACGACCATATAATCGGCGATCGAGGATTTTCCGGCGAGCGGGATCGAGACTGTCTCGATCGCCTGATCGTCGTCGAGCGAGGCCAGGATGAGCCGGTGCAGCGCTTCGGCTGCCTCTTGTCCGGGGGCCGGATCGGGCGCGGGTGCGGGAGTCGCGGCAATGGCGGGCATTATCCTCCGTGGGGGAGCGGCCGGCGCGTGAGGCGATCACGCGGAGCCTTGGGTGTGAGGGATGAATCCCAATCGGGAAGGGCGGCGCGGAGCCGCGTCGCGGAAGTCGGGTCGGGGCGGAAGTGCAGCAGCACGAGCGCCGGCGTTCTCCACTGCGTCCAGCATCTGCTCTGGCTCACGGGCCGGACGAAGCGCCGAAGCCATCCCATCGCTTTCGCATGCTGGGCACGGCCATCATAGTGCGGACGCGCGATCACCGCAATCGGCATCGTCCGCGCGATCCGCCGCCAATCGCGCCAGCGATCGAACTGGACGAGATTGTCCGCGCCCATGATCCAGATGAAGCGCCGGTCGGGATAGCGCCGCGCGAGCAGGCGCAGCGTATCGGCGGTGTAGCGCGTGCCTAGCCGCGCCTCGATCGCGGTGGGAACGATCCGCGTGCGCCGCGCCATACGTTCGGCCGAGGCGAGGCGCGCCGGCAGCGGCGCCATGCCGTCGGCGGGCTTCAGCGGATTGCCCGGCGACACCAGCCACCACAGTTCGTCCAGCCCCAGCGCCTCGATCGCGGACAGGCTGATGTGGCGATGGCCGGCGTGCGCGGGGTTGAACGATCCGCCGAGAATGCCGGTCGGCCGCCTGCGCTTCAAGCGCGCACCTGCCCCGTGCCGCGCACCAGCCATTTATAGGTGGTCAGCCCTTCGAGCGCGACGGGGCCGCGCGCGTGGAGCCGCCCGGTCGAGATGCCGATCTCGGCGCCTAGCCCGAACTCGCCGCCGTCGGCGAACTGGGTCGAGGCGTTCCACATCACGATCGCCGAATCGACCTCGGCGAGGAAGCGCTCGGCGGTTAAGGCATCCTCGGTGACGATCGCATCGGTATGGTGCGATCCGTGCGCGGCGATATGGGCCAGCGCTTGATCGATGCCGTCGACGAGGCGCACCGCGATGATCGCGTCGAGATATTCGGTATCCCAGTCGGCATCGTCGGCCGGCGTCGCGCGCGGCTCGATCGCGTTGACGTCCTCGGCGCCGCGCAGCACGCAGCCCGCGTCGGCGAGCCCGGCGAGCAACGCCGCCGTCCCGGAATAGGCGCGATCGATCAGCAGCGTCTCCGCAGCACCGCATACGCCCGTCCGCCGCATCTTGGCGTTGATCGACAGCGGCACCGCCCTGGCGGGATCGGCGGCGCGATCGACGTAGACGTGATTGTTGCCGTCGAGATGCGCGAGCACGGGGACCCGCGCCTCCTCCTGCACGCGCGCGACCAGCGCCTTGCCGCCGCGCGGGATGATTACGTCGATCAGCCCCGCCGCGCCGAGCATCGCGCCGACGGCGGCGCGATCGGCGATCGGCACGAGCTGGATCGCATCCTCGGGCAAGCCGGCGCGCGCGAGCCCCGCTTCGAGGCAGGCGTGGATCGCGTGATTGCTCTCGCGCGCTTCCGATCCACCGCGCAGGATCACGGCATTGCCCGCCATCAGCGCCAGCGCGCCGGCATCGGCGGTGACGTTCGGGCGGCTTTCGTAGATGATGCCGATCACCCCCAGCGGCACGCGCACGCGCGACAGGCGCAGGCCGTTGGGGCGCACCGCCTCGTCGATCACCGCGCCGACCGGATCGGCGAGCCCCGCCACCGCGTCGAGGCCGTCGGCGACGCTCGCGATCCGCGCCTCGTCCAGCTTGAGCCGATCGAGCATCGCCGGCGACAGCCCGCGTTCCGTGCCCTGCGCCATATCGCGCGCGTTGGCCTCCAGCAGGGCGGGGACGCCGCTCCGCATTTCCTCGGCGGCGAAACGCAGCGCGGCGGCCTTGGCCCCGGTCGGGGTGCGGGCCAGCACGCGCGCGGCCGCACCGGCGCGCAGCGCCATCGTGCGGATCAGATCATCGGGGGCGATGGCGAGAGCTTTGGTCATTCGCGCACGATAGCAGCCGCATCGTCGGCGCGCATCTCCATCGGCCGAATATCCCACGCCGCCAGTTGGCATTGGATGCCAAATATTGGCGCGGCATGCTGCCGACATTGCGGCTCTGCGCCAAAATCCTCTCTCGACGCGGTTTGGCACGGTCGATGCAATCACCTTGGCATCCCCGCGAAGTGGTTTCGCGGGCACATCGAGGAGCATGAAATGTACACGACCACTTCGCTTGGAACCCAGATCGGCGCGGGCCTGCTCGCCTTCGTGGTGAGCGCCACCTGCATCCTGTTCGCCACCACCCCCTTTCACTTCGCATGATGGAAGAGCGCACCATGGATCGCATGACTTCCACCGCGCAGGCTCCTGATAGCCGCGACAATCTCTTCGGGGTTTGCGCGGAAATCGGCGCGACGATCGGCATCAACCCGCTCTGGATCCGGATCGGCTTCCTGCTCGCGGTGCTGGCGCTGTCGTTCAAGCTGACCATCGTCGCCTATTGCGTCGCGGCGATTGCCTTCAAACTGGCGAAGCGCTGATCCGCGCTTCGCCACCCCTTTTCCGCCGCAACTATTTGCTTGTTCATCAGACCAGGGCTCGTAATTAAGAACTTATTCACAGCCTGTGGACAAATCACCCGCGTGCCCGTTCTCTTACTCTTGTCAGTCTCTGCTTTCGCGCTGGTCACCGGATTGGCGGCGGGGCTGCGACTCGGCAGAGGATTTCGAAGGGCCGAGGTATCGGAAGATGCGGGGTCGCTCCCGCCGATCCCGCCGACCTGGGAGGACGGCCTCGCCGGCGATCTCGATGCCGCGGTATCGCGGGGCCAGCTTTTTCTGGTTCATCAGCCCAAGACGCATGCGCGCACCGGCGAAGTCGTCGGCATGGAGGCGCTGGTGCGCTGGCTCCATCCCGAGCATGGGCTGATCGGCCCCAACGATTTCATCCATATCGCCGAAGCGCGCGGCGAGATCCGCCGGATCACCGAATGGGTGGTGCGCCAGGCGTTGATGGAGCAGCGCAGCCTGGCGATATGCGGGCATCCGCTGGCATGCAGCGTCAACATCTCCGCCTGTTTGCTCGCCGATCGTGATTTCGGCGCGTGGCTGCTGGAGACGGTGCGCGATGCCAGCGCTCCGTTCGGGCTCGAGATCACCGAAACCGCGATGATCGCCGATTCCGAACGCGCGCTCGCCAATTTGCACAGTTTCGCCAAAGCGGGTCTGCGGATCGCGATCGACGATTATGGCGCCGGGCTTTCCAGCCTGGCCTATCTCAAGCAGCTTCCGGCGCATGAGCTCAAGATCGATCGCATGTTCGTCCAGGGGCTCTCCTCGAGCCATCGCGACCCCCTGCTGGTTCGCTCGACGATCGATCTCGCGCATGCGCTGGGCATGGAGGTCACCGCCGAGGGCGTCGAATCGCCCGCCGCGATGGCATTGCTGCGCGTTATGGGCTGCGATCACATGCAGGGCTATCTGATCTCCAAGCCCCTGCGGCTGGGTGAGCTTCGCGCCTTCCTCGATCTGCGCGGCGATCGGGGCATTCCGATGGAAAACATCACCTTTCCCTGGAGATCGGTCGACGGTAAAGATTGGATCAGACGCCGTGCGGCAGGAGATAAGGAATAACGTCGTCAATTAAGTTTTTTTTAAGTTTTCCTCTTTACCATCCAAATCGGTTCAGGTAGCTCCTGGGGCGTCGGCAGCGTGTGCCTTCGGCTCAAGGAGATGTGTGATGGGCGTCGTTCCCTGGTAATAACCCCAATTTAAAGTTGTTTGGTCGTCTGATGAAGCAGCTTTTTAGATTTGTTAGCTTCAACTCTAAAGGCAAGTATTCGCTGACGCGATTTAAACTTGTCTTTCATCCTTTGAGCTTGAAGATAGCTATTCTTAGCAATCTCTTAGCCTTAGTACATACTTTGGCTGGAGTGATATTCGCGTTCGCTCTTATTAGCAGTCCGGCTTTTTCCGCCGCGGGGGAACTGGCAAGGCCGGATATGGCTCTTGCCAAAGCTCAAACTGATTTAATGGCAAATCCCGCTGCTGCTTTGCGCAGAGCGGTGGACGTTGAACAAAGCCTAAAAAGATCTCCAGCATCGCCTCAGAAAACAATGCTTCTTGCCCGAAGCGCTTGGATCCAAGGGGCCGCAGACGTCGGGCTCAACAGACCGGCGCAAGCGGTTGCTGCTTTAAACCGTGGTCTTGACGGCGGGATCAAATCTATAGCCCCTAAGTCAAAATTGGTTGCAGACCTGCACATGGCCCGTGCAGCAGCTTTTCCGTTGATCGGGAATATACCAAGTGCGTTGAGAGAACTGCGTACTGCCTATAACACTTACAGTGCTATTGGCGATCCCCGCGGCCAAGCGATCGCTCTCCAAAATCTCGGACTTACATTTTTCTATGCGCGAGATTATGCGCGTGCGCTACATTACTTCGATCTATCTCTTGAAGCTGATCGAAACGACTCTTCCATTGAAGTCGCAACTCTCAGCAATCGTGGACAAACTTTACAAAGACAGGGAAATTCGAAGGCGGCAGAAGTCGAGTTTGACAAGGCTATTTTGCTGGCACGCAAGATGCAAAGTCCGTTGCTGGAAGCCCGCTTCCTGACGATGCTCGCGGACGCTCAGCTCCGAAGCGGTGCGCTTGATGCTGCCGACATGACCATCGCCCGGGGATTTGCGATGTCGCCTCCCGGCAGTGGCGAGGATTGGAAGCCTGCGCTCTTCCGGGTCGCGGCGAGCGCGGCTTTGCAGCGTGGTCACGATCGGCAAGCGGCCCAGTTCATCGACAGGGCGCTGGCTATCAAGACGACATCCTCCGCCCTGCTCCGCGATGAGCATGAGACGGCCTACGCCGTCTACAAGGCGCGTGGTGATGAGTCTCGCGCGCTCCGGCACCTCGAGCAGTTCAAGAAGCTCGATGACGAGGCGCGCAACGTCGCGGCCTCGACAAGCGCCGCGCTGATGGCCGCGCAGTTCGATTATGCCAACCAGAACCTCAAGATCGCCGAGCTTAAGCGTGGCGAGGCGACGCGCGATGCGGTGATCGCGCGCAACCGGCAGCAGATGCTGCTCGGGCTGCTGGCGGCGACCGGCGTGCTCATCCTGCTGCTGTTGACCATGCAGGTCTCGATCCGCCGCAGCCGCGATCGCGTGCGCGCGGCCAATGACGATCTCAGCACCGCCAATAGCGATCTCGAGCGGGCGCTCGCGGCGCGCACCGAATTCCTCGCGATGACCAGCCATGAAATCCGCACCCCGCTCAACGGCATTCTCGGCATGACTCAGGTGCTGCTTGCCGATCGCGCGCTGGAGCGCGGGGTGCGCAGCAAGATCGAACTGGTGCATGGCGCGGGCGAGACGATGCGCGCTCTGGTCGATGACCTGCTGGACATCGCCAAGGTCACGACCGGCGAATTGACGATCCACAAGGCGCCGATGGACCTGCCCGCGCTGCTGACCGAAACGGTACGGGTATGGGAAAGCCGGGCGCAGGCGCAGGGCCTGACCGTCGAGCTGGACCTGCTCGATCTCCCCGATCGCATCTTCGAGGATGAGGTCCGGCTCCGCCAGATCATGTTCAACCTGCTGTCCAACGCGATCAAGTTTACCGATCAGGGCATCGTGCGCGTCATTGCGCGGATCGTGCCCGGCGTTGCTAATCAGGCCGAAGCCGAGTCGCTGACGATCGCGGTCGTCGATTCGGGCATCGGCATCCCGCCCGATCGGCTGGAGGAGATCTTCGAATCTTTTTGCCAGGTCGATGGCGGCACGACGCGGCGGCATGGCGGAACGGGGCTCGGCCTCGCGATCTGCCGCAACCTCGCGCAGGCGATGGGCGGCACGGTCACCGTGTCCAGCGTCCTCGGGGCGGGCGCTACGTTCACGCTCGTTCTGCCGCTCGTGCGCGTCGCCGGGGAGCATGCGCGCAAGCCTAGGTCCGTCACGGGCCCGGCGTCGCTGGCCGAAGCGCGCGTGCTGCTGATCGAAGCCAATCCGCTCACGCAGAGCATCCTGCGCGCGCTGCTCGCTCCGCAGACCGCGGCGTTCGCCACCGTCGCGACGCCCGAGGAGGCGTGCGGCGCGCTCGAATCGGGCGATATCGATTTGCTGCTCGCCGATTCGGGGGCGTTGGAAATGCGGATCGATGCCATCGCCGATCTGGTCCCGCGCGCCGCGCGCACCGTGCTGCTCTGGCGTCAGCCCGACGACGATATCCGCGCGGCGGCGGCGCGTCTGGGCGTCAGCCGGATTTTAGCGACTCCGTTGACGCCTCCGGAGCTAGTCGCGCTGCTCGGGGACCTCTATGCCCACGCCGAGCGACCCGAGGAGATGGCGGCGTGACCAGGGTTGCAGGAAATGGGGTGTGAACATCCTGTTCGTCGAGGATGATGCGATGAACCGCCGCGTCGTCCGCGATATGCTGACGGTCGCCGGCGCCAATATGGACGAAGCCACGGACGCCGAAACCGGGCTGCGGATGATCGACGAACGCGAATATGACATCGTGCTGATGGATTTGCGCATGCCGGGGATGGACGGCCTGACCGCGATCCGCCTGCTGCGCGCGCGCCCCGATTCCAAGGCGTCGGTTCCCGTGATCGTCGTCACCGCCGATACCGCGCTCGATATCTGCCAGAGCTGCGTCGATCAGGGCGCCGATGAGGTGATCCTGAAACCCGTGGCGATGAACAAATTGTTCGATGCCATCGGCCGGCTGATCGCGCGCGGCGCGCAACCGATCCTGAACTGATCCCTGCCCGCTTCGATCGGTGGCCCCCGCAATCGTTCCAAAGCTACCGGCGTTTGGCAAAGAAGGCGCGAAGCTGGACGGCGGCTTCCTCGGCGCCGATCCCGGGATAGATTTCGGGACGATGGTGGCAGGTTGGCTGGGTGAACAGCCGCGGCCCGTGCTCGACGGCGCCGCCCTTGGGATCGGCGGCGGCATAATAGACGCGCGCGAGCCGCGCATGCGCGATCGCACCCGCGCACATCGCGCATGGCTCAAGCGTCACCCAAAGATCGCAGCCGTCGAGTCGCGGTTGATCGAGTAAGGCCGCCGCCGCGCGGATCGCCACGATTTCGGCATGTGCGGTAGGATCGCTTGCGGAGCGCATCGCATTCGCGGACGTCGCCAGCACCGCGCCGTCGCGCGTCACGACAGCACCGACCGGCACTTCGCCGGCGGCCGCAGCGCGGGCTGCGAGATCGAGCGCAAGGCGCATCGGGGCGGGCAAGGGAAAAGCCATGCCCGCTTCTACCACGCGATCACACGCGGCGCGTCAGCCGCGCGGCAGGATTTCCGGCCGGAGCATTACGAGCAGTGCGAACACCACGCCCGGCAACCAGCCGACGAGGGTCAGCAGCACCGTCACCCAGAAGGCCGTGCCGATCCCGCGCACGAGGAACGTGCCGAGCGGCGGCAGCAGCAGCGCCGCGATCAGCGCGACGATCCCCGGCCGCGCGATCGCGCCCTCGCTCATTCCGGCTTCTTGACGGCGATCGTCGGCACCGCGACCTCGGTCTTCTTGGTATCGACGCTGACCTTGGGGACCTCGACGGTCTGGTTCTTGGTGCCGACGTCGATGCTGCCGACGTCCGCGCCGACCTTGGGGAGCGATCCGCCGGATACGGCGACCTGCGGCAGGCTGCCCGAGCGGCCATGAAGGTCGACGAAGCCCGTCGCGACCGCGATGATCGCGATGACGACGACGATCGCCAAGATGGTTATGACAGCGCGCATATTATCCTCCATTGAGCCCTGAGCGCCCCAACGACCCTCGCCCGAGGAAGTTGCACAGCCGATACGATCTCAAGCTTTGCCTTGACCCGCAGGGATGCTGTCGTTATCGGCGCGCTCTTTCCGCACACAGCGAAATTCGGGATTAGAAGCGCATGGCGCGTATTTGCGAACTGACCGGCAAGGGCCGGCAGGTGGGTCACAATGTTTCCCACGCCAACAACAAGACCAAGCGGACCTTTCTGCCCAACTTGCAGAACGTCACGCTGATTTCGGACGCGCTTGGCAAGGGCGTGCGGCTGCGCGTTTCGACGCACGGCCTTCGGTCGGTCGAGCATGTCGGCGGTCTGGACAATTGGCTGAAGAAGACCTCGGTCGAAAATCTCTCGCTGCGCGCGCGTCGCCTGAAGCGCGAGATCGAAAAGTCGCAACTCGCCGCCTGAACGGTCTCTCTTCCGGCTGCGGACAGAAACGGGTAACGCCGACCTGAACCGCCGCTAACCGCGTCATTCAGCTTTCCCTCACGCAAAAGGCCGCATACCGATTCGGTGGCGGCTTGTCCGTCACCCGGCTGGTCGGGCCGCGTGTGAGGAGAGTGCGTGATGCGTGGGCGAGCAAGGCTGATCCTGGGCGCCGCCATCGTCGCGCTGCTCGCCCCCGCCGCCGACGCGCAGCGCTGGCGTGATCGCGGCCCCCCACCCTCCGCATATGGCGCGCCCTATGGCTATGACCGGCCGCGCGACGGTCGTCAGTATGATCGCCGCCGGTATCGCCGTTGCGACAAAGGAACCGGCGGCACGATCCTGGGAGCGATCGCGGGCGGCTTGCTGGGCAACGGCATCGCCGGGCGCGGCGATCGCGGCGTCGGTACGATCGTCGGCGCCGGAGTCGGCGCGCTCGCCGGACGCGAGATCGATCGCGGCTGCTGAGCCTATTCGGCTTCGAACAAGGCCGCGAGCTGCTCGACCATCGTCCCGCCGAGCTGTTCGGCATCCATGATCGTCACCGCGCGGCTGTAATAGCGCGTCACGTCATGCCCGATGCCGATCGCCGCGAGCTCGACCGGCGAGCGCGTCTCGATCCAGCCGATCACCTGGCGCAGATGTTTCTCGAGATAGCTGCCCGAGTTGACCGACAGCGTCGAATCGTCGACCGGCGCGCCATCGGAGATCACCATCAGCAGCTTGCGCTCCTCGGGCCGGACGATCAGCCGGCTATGCGCCCATAGCAGCGCCTCCCCGTCGATATTCTCCTTGAGCAGCCCCTCTCGCATCATCAGGCCGAGGTTGCGGCGCGCGCGGCGATAGGGCTCGTCGGCGCGCTTGTAGACGATGTGGCGGAGGTCGTTGAGGCGGCCGGGCGCGGCGGGGCGCCCCGCCTGCAACCAGGCCTCGCGCGACTGCCCCCCCTTCCAGGCGCGTGTCGTGAAGCCCAGAATTTCGACGCGGACTCCGCAGCGCTCCAGCGTGCGCGCCAGGATGTCCGCCGAGATCGCTGCGATCGAGATCGGCCGCCCGCGCATCGATCCCGAATTGTCGAGCAGCAGGGTCACCACCGTATCGCGGAACTCGGTCTCGCGCTCGATCTTGTAGGAGAGCGAGTGCGCGGGGCTGACCACCACGCGCGCCAGCCGCGCGGCATCGAGCAGCCCTTCCTCCTGATCGAACTCCCAGCTCCGGCTCTGCTGTGCCATCAGCCGCCGCTGGAGACGGTTGGCGAGCTTGGTGACCGCGCCCTGGAGGTGCGTGAGCTGCTGGTCGAGATAGGCGCGGAGGCGGTTGAGCTCCTCCTCGTCGCACAATTCCTTGGCCTCGATCACCTCGTCGAAGCGCTCGATATAGGCCTTATAGTCGATCGTGCCGGGCATCTCGGCGGGCGGACGATTGGGGCGGACGGGCAGCATGCCCTCGCCGCCTTCCTCGCCGAGCTCGCCCTCGCCGTCGAACTCGCTGTCTTCCTGTTGCGTTTCCTCGCCCTGCTCGGAGCCTTGCTCGCTCTGCTCGCTGCGCGCTTCCATCTGAGCGTCCGAATCGCCGCCGGCCTCGTCCTGCTCGGATTCGTCCTGATCCTTGCTCTGCTCCTGATCCTCGCCTTCGCCTTCGCTGCCGTCCTCGGGCTCGGTCGGCTCGGGCTGCGCCTCGACCAGATCGAGATCCTGGAGCAGGTTCCCCGCGAGCCTGGCGAAGGTCGCCTGATCGTCGAGCGCCATCGCCAGCGCATCGAGATCACCGCCGCCCTTCTCCTCGATCCAGTCGCGCACCAGCGACAGGCCGGGCTGCGTGATCGCCGGGGAATGTTCGCCCGAGAGGCGTTCACGTAGCAGCAATCCGATCGCCGTGCCCAGCGGCACCTCGGCCTGCGTGCGCGCGCGGACCAGGGGATCGGCCTTGATTCGGGTTTCCAGCGCACGCGCCAGGTTGGCGCGCACGCCCGCCATCCCGCGCGATCCCAGCGCCTCGACCCGCGCCTGCTCGACCGCATCGAACACCGATCGCGCCACCGCTTCCGGCGGCGCGAAGCGCTCGTGAAGCGCCTTGTTGTGATGCCGCTCGCGCAGCGCGAAGCCATCGGCGAAACCGCGCGCCTCGGCGACCTGATCGGCGGGCAGGTTGCGCCCCGGCATCGGCACGCGGAGCTGCTTGAACGAGGCGGACGGCGCCTCGGCGGTAAAGGATACCTCCAGCTCCGGCTCATGCGCCATCGCGCGCGCAGCGCCGGCGAGCACCGCTCGGAAGGCGTCAAGCGGCGTCTGCTCCGCCATTACCAGAGCACCGCACAGCCGAACGCGGCGAAGCAGGGATCGCGACTTAGCATGGTGAGGCCGCCGAGGAGCGCCTGTGCCGCCAGAACGCGATCGAAGGGATCACGATGCGGACCGGGCAGCAGACCGCCGGCCCGCGCATGCGCCGGCTCGATGGCCAGATGCGAGAAGCCGTCATTCCCCACATTCGATGGATATTCCGAGATCGCCTTCGCCATATTCGGCAACTTGCCCAGCCGAACCTTGATGGCAATCTCCAACCCGCTCACCGCACTCACAAAGATCGGCTCTGCGCGACGGTTCATCAAACGTGCCGCGCTTTCCCCGAGCCTGGGATCTTCTTCCCACCACCAGATCAGGGCGTGGGTATCGAGCAGATAGGCCATGCCGCTTCGTCAGATGATGTTCGAATATTTTCCTTCCCAAGCTTCAAGCTCGTCATCGGGAAGCGGATCGAACCAAACCGAGTCGGGAATGTCGCCCAACAGGCCTTTGTAGCGGCCCGGCTGACGCGGCGGCAGATGCTGGCCGGATGCCTCGACGGTGATCGGCACCAGTTTGGCGACCGGCTTACCCGCCTTGGCGATCACGATCTCTTCGCCACGCTGTGCGCGTTCGAGCAGGCGGGAGAAATTGGTCTTTGCATCGTGGACATTGACATAGGGGAGCTTCGTCGGCGCGTTCATCAATCGGCTCCTTCCGGATGACTAACTTAGTCCACCTCCCGGTTTTGCTCAAGCCTTGCCGACGATGCTCTCGGGTAGATCCTTGCCGAACACGCGCTGGTAATATTCGGCGACCAGCGAGCGTTCGGCCTCGTCGCACTTGTTGAGGAAGGACAGGCGGAAGGCGAAGCCGATATCGTTGAAGATCAGCATATTCTGCGCCCAAGAGATCACGGTGCGCGGGCTCATCACGGTCGATATGTCACCCGCCATGAAGCCCTGCCGCGTCAGTTCGGCCACCTTGACCATATTCTCCACGGTCTTCTTGCCCTCCGGCTTGTCATATTCGCCCGATTTGGCGAGCACGATCCGCGCCTCGGTCGCGGCGGGCAGATAGTTGAGCGTCACGACGATGTTCCAGCGATCCATCTGGCCCTGGTTGATCTGCTGGGTGCCATGATAGAGGCCGGTGGTATCGCCGAGGCCGACGGTGTTGGCGGTGGCGAACAGGCGGAACCAGGGGTTGGGCCGGATCACCCTGTTCTGATCGAGCAGGGTGAGCTTGCCCTCGGCCTCCAGCACGCGCTGGATCACGAACATCACGTCGGGGCGGCCGGCATCATATTCGTCGAACACCAATGCCGAGGGGGTCTGGAGCGCCCAGGGGAGCAGGCCCTCGCGAAATTCGGTGATCTGCTGGCCGTCGCGCAGCACGATCGCGTCGCGGCCCACCAGGTCGATGCGGCTGATGTGCGCATCGAGGTTGATCCGGATCGTCGGCCAGTTGAGCCGCGCGGCGACCTGCTCGATATGGCTCGACTTGCCCGTGCCGTGATAGCCCTGAATCATCACGCGGCGGTTGAACGCAAAGCCCGCGCAGATCGCCAGCGTGGTATCGGGATCGAACACGTAGGCGGGATCGAGATCGGGGACGCGCTCGTCGGCCTCCGAGAAGCCGGGCACTTCCATGTCGCTGTCGATACCGAAGGCGTCGCGCACCTTGACCACCCTATCCGGCGCGGCGAGCACGGTGGCATCGCGGCTGTCGGGCTGGACGTTGGGGATATCGGTCATGGCGGTCCTCGGGCGTTCGGCTCCGCGGAAAAGAACGGCTCGCGGCGCGGAACGTGCCTAGGCAGCCTGCGCGGCCGCCGCAATGCTCAAGCGATTTTCGGCGGCAGCGGAAACAGCGTCATGAAGCGTTCGGCGAGCGCGCGATCGCCTTCGATGCGGAGCGCGCCCCCGGCCTCGAGATCGGCCAGCGGCACGCCGCCGTAGACCGCCGCCGCGATCGTGCCGGCTTCCTCGGTCGCGAAGCGCAGCGCCGCATCATCGGCTTCGGCGCGGACGACGTCGAGCGCGCCATCATGGAGATGGGCAGCGAAAGGATCGGGTCCGATGCGAAAGCCGATCCGCGCGTCGATCCCGCGCGTGCGGGTGGGATCGAGCATCGTGCGGAACGACATCATCAGCGAGGCGCCGCTCAGGGGCAGCCGCGGATCATGCAGCGGAGAGCGCACCGCCCAGCGGCCCAGCGCGGCCATCGCCGCCTCGCTCTCCCGGCCCCAGTCCGTCAGCGCATAGACCTGTACCGACGCTGGCGGCGGCAGCTTGCGCCGTTCGAGGATGCCGGCTCGCTCCATCCCTTCGAGCCGCTGGGTCAGCACGTTCGCGCTGATGCCCGGCAGCCCGGCGCGCAGTTCGCCGAACCGGCGCGGCCCGAACATGAGCTCGCGCACGATCAGCAGCGACCAGCGCTCGCCGACGAGCTCCAGTGCCAGCGCGGTGCCGCAGGCGTCGTCATACCAGCGCTTTTCGACGGGCTTGGACATATAGATTACTCTTTATAACTTAGTAGTTGCTTTTAATAACCTAGCTGGGCAGAAGACGCAAGTCAGTCGATTCGCTCACCTTGTCCGCGGCGAAGGCCGATCAGGAGATTCGAGATGCCCAAGATGATTTTCGTCAACCTGCCCGTCGCCGACGTCGCAAAGGCGACCGCCTTCTACGAAGCGATCGGCTTCGTACGGAACCCGCAGTTCAGCAACGAGCAGAGCTCGTGCCTGGTGTGGTCCGACGCGATCTACCTCATGGTGCTGGCGCACGATTTCTACCGCACCTTAACCACCAAGCCGATCGCCGACACGCAGGCGACCAGCGCCGCCCTTTTCGCTTTGTCCTTCGACAGCCGCGCCGAAGTCGATGCGATCACCGAGGCCGCTCTGGCCGCGGGCGGGCGCGAGGCGCACGAACCCGAGGACCTGGGCTTCATGTACAGCCGCGCGTTCGAGGATCTCGATGGCAACGGGTTCGGGCCGATGTGGATGGACCCCGCCGCCGCGGCCGCCGGCCCGCCCGAAACCGCCGACGCCCGAGCGGCATGACCGAAGAGCGCGGTCGCGTGCCATCCGCGCGTCGGCAGTTGGCTGCTCGCCATTCACGATATGATGATCCTGCGGCCGCGCTTCGATCCCGATCAGATCGGCCCGCGGTGGAGCTATCACTGCTCGCCGCCGACGGCTATGTCTTGGCGATGAGCGAGGATACCGGATCGACCAGCTTCGGCGAGAAGTTCGCGCAGGCGATCGAGCGCGATCCCCTCAAAGCGGGCGAGGTGCGCCATGCCGGCCGGGCCTGACGCGGGAACGCTATCCAGGCGAACGCTGCTCGCGTCGCTGACATCCGGGGCGGCCGCGATGGCGATGGCGCCGACAGCATTTGCCGGTGCCGCGCCCCTTCGCAAGCCGCCGCGCCTGCGCGAAGGCGACGTCGTCGGGCTGATCGAGCCGGCGAGCGCGATCGACGATCCCTTCGATCTTCGCTTCGTGGAAGAGACGATCAAAGCTATGGGGCTCATCCCCAAGCCGGCCCCACACCTCGGCAGGCGCTACGGCTATCTGGCCGGGGAAGATTCCGATCGGGCGGCCGACATCAACGCGATGTACGCCGACGACAGCGTCAAAGCGGTGTTCGCGGTTCGCGGCGGATGGGGTTGCGCGCGGCTGCTTCCGCATCTCGATTTCAAGACGATCCGCGCCCATCCCAAGCTGCTGATCGGCTTCAGCGACATAACCGCGCTGCATCTCGCGTTCGCGGCGCGCGCGGGCTTCGCCACCATTCACGGCCCGAACGCCTCCAGCGCCTGGGGCAAGCAATCCTGGGAGCCGTTCCGCGCGCTCGTCTTCGACGGCGCCACGCCGACCTACCGCAATCCGGAAAGCCTCGACGATCGGCTCGCGCAGCGCGCCTGGCGGACCCGCGCCATACGCGGCGGCAAGGCGACCGGGCGCTTGCTGGGCGGCAATCTCACCGTGCTGACCGCGCTGGTGGGGACGCCCTTCCTGCCCGACTTCACTGGCGCGATCCTGTTTCTGGAGGATACCGAAGAAGCCGAATATCGGATCGATCGCATGCTGACCCAGCTCGCGCTCGCGGGTATTCTCGGGCGCGTGCGCGGCGTCGTGTTCGGGCAATGCACGAGCTGCGTCTCGGCGGGGCCGTCATATGGCGGCTTCACCCTTTCGGAGGTTTTGCAGCAGCATCTCGAGCCGCTCGGCGTGCCCGTCTTCCAGGGCGGCTTTTTCGGTCATATCGCCAATCAGTTCAGCCTGCCGGAAGGGGTCGAGGCCGAAATGGATGCCGACGCCGGGACGATCCGATTGCTCGAAGCGGCTGTGGCATAGAGGCCGAACGCCTAACGGATGCGGTAGCAAAGCAGAAGGGAACCGGGCAGTGGGCATGCGGATCAAAAGCCTGATCGCGGCGATCGCGCTGATCGAGGCCGCGCCGGTCGTGGCGGCGGGCGGCGGCGAGATTTTGTGGGACACATTCGGGGTGCCCCACGTCTACGCCAAGACCGAAACCGGCATGTTCTACGGCTTCGGCTATGCCCAAGCGCAAGCCCACGCCAATCTGCTGCTCCATATCTACGGCGAATCGCGCGCGCGGGCGGCGGAATATTGGGGTCCGAAATTCGAGGCGTCCGATCGATGGCTGATCGCCAACGGGCAACCGGAGCGCGCGGTCACTTGGTACAAGGCGCAGGCGCCGCAATTCCGCTCCGATCTCGATGCCTTCGCCGCCGGCATCAACGCCTATGTCGCGAGCCACCGGGACAGGATCGATCCCGAAGCGCTGAAAGTCGGAACGATCAGCGGCATCGATGTGATGGCGCACGCGCACCGCGTGATGACCTATCTCTACATCGCATCGGAACAGCGCGTGCTCGGCTCGGCGGGGGCGCCCGGAGAGGGCGACGATCCCGCCACCGCGATCGGCGATAATGACGGATCGAATGCCTGGGCGGTTTCTCCCGCGCGCTCCGCGAGCGGCCACGCGATGCTGCTCGCCAATCCCCATCTGCAATGGGCGCCGAGCTGGCAGACCTATTTCGAGGCCAATCTCACCGCTCCGGGCTTCTCGGTCTACGGCGCCACCCAGGTGGGCCTGCCGGTGCTGCGCTTCGCCTTCACGCGCGACGTGGCCTTCACCAACACGGTCAACACGATCCTGGGCTTCACGCGCTACCGGCTCACGGCGAGCGGCGACGGCTATCTGCTCGACGGCAAGCCGCTGGCGTTTCGCATCGAACATAAAAGCTACAAGGTGCTCCAGCCCGACGGCAGCCTGAAGACCGTCGCCTTCGATCAGAAGTTCGCCGTGCAGGGTCCGGTGTTCGATCTGCCCAACGGCGGCGGCATGATCGCGCTCAGGATCGCCGGACTCGATCGGCCCGGCGCGCTCTCGCAATATTGGGAGATGGGCCACGCGCGCGGCTGGACGGACATGCAGAAGGCGCTCCGCCGGCTCCAGGTGCCGATGTTCAACATCGTCTATGCCGACAAGGACGGCCACATCCTCTACCTCGACAACGGCATCTTGCCGAAACATTCCCAGGGCGGCGATTTCGCGACATGGGCGAAGCCGGTGGCCGGCGATACGTCGGCGACGATATGGCACGACGTGCATGGCTTCGACGATCTTCCCAAGGTCTTCGATCCCCCGTCGGGCTTCGTCCAGAACACCAACGATCCGCCCTGGGTGACGAGCTGGCCGCAGCCCCTCGATCCCAGGGATTTTCCCGCCTATGTGTCGGTCGTCGGGCCGATGAGCCTGCGGTCCCAAATGTCGGTCAAGCTTATGAGCGAAGGGCCGAAGATCGATTTCGACCAGTTCGTCGCCAAAAAGGTCACGACGCGCTCGCTGATGGCCGATCGCTTGCTGCCCGAGCTCATTCCCCTGGCGGAAAACAGCGGCGATCCCGAGCTCAGGGCGGCGGCGGCGTTGCTGAAGAGCTGGGATCATCGTTACGAGCCGGACGCAAAGGCCGCGCTTCTGTTCGAGACCTGGGCGACGATCTTCAGCCCGAAGAGCTTCACGGCGCAGGGCAATTATCGCGAGATCTGGTCGGCCGCGGACCCGATCGCGACGCCGGCCGGCCTGAAGGATCCCCAGGCGGCGGTGGCGATGCTCGGGCAGGCCATCGTCCGAACCCGGCAACTCTATGGCGCGGTCGATCGGCCCTTCGGCACGGTCTCGCGCTTCCATCTGGCCGATACCGATCTCCCCGGCAACGGCGGCTTCGGCGGCACCGGCGTTTTTCGCACGATTACCTGGGGTCCGATGAACGGGGGCGAGCGCACGCCCGTCCATGGCGAGACCTGGGTTTCGATGGTCGAGTTCGGGACGCCCATGAAGGCCGTCGGGCTGATGAGCTACGGCAATTCGAGCCAGCCGGGGTCCAAGCATCGCGGCGACCAGCTCCCCTTCCTCACGAGCAAGACCTTCCGGACCTTGTGGACCGACCGTCCGGAGGTGGAGAAGCATGTCGAGGAGATCACCCGATTTTGAGCATGGACGGTTGGCGTCTCCGGTGGCGTGAGGAACGGCGACATGGTTAAACTTGCTCCGCTCGCGGCGCTGGCGGCATTGGTGCTGGCGCATCGCGGCGTCGCGCAGGATAGCGGGCCGATCGATCCGGCCCGCCTTTCCGAGACGGTTCGCTTGCTCGCCTCCGACGATTTTCAGGGACGTGCGCCCGGCACGGCGGGCGAAGCGAAGACGATCGCTTATCTCGTGGTACGTTTCCAGGCGCTCGGCGTCGCGCCGGGCGGAGAAGGCGGGACCTACCTCCAGGCGGTGCCGCTCGTCCACACGCGCATTGCCGCGCCCGCCGCCATCTCCATCGCGACGCGGCAGGGGATCACGCGGCTCTCCCAATCGCGCGACGTCTATTTCAGCACGGTCCGCGATGTCGACCGGGCGACGATCGCCAAGGCGCCGATGATATTCGTCGGCTACGGCGTTCACGCGCCCGAGCGTGACTGGGACGATTTCAAGGGCGTGGACCTTCACGGCAAGGTCGCGATCTTCCTCGTCAACGATCCCGATTATGGCGCCAGCTCCGGCGATCCCGTCGCCGGCCGCTTCGGCGGCAAGCTGATGACCTATTACGGGCGCTGGACGTACAAATATGAGGAAGCCGCGCGGCGGGGCGCGATCGCCGCGCTGATCGTCCATGAAGCGGCGGGCGCCGGTTACGGCTGGGCGACGGTGATCGCGCCGGGCGGCGAAAATTACGACGTCGTTCGATCGAGCGCGGACGAGCGCGTGCTGTTGCAGGGATGGCTCGACCGGGATGCCGCGCGTTCCTTGTTCGCCAAAGCCGGGCTGGATTTCGAACGATTGCGCGTGGCCGCGCGGAGCCCGGACTTCCGCCCCGTCATGTTGAGCGGCGAGACGCTTTCCGTCGACGTGCCGGTCACGACGACGCATGTCGCGAGCCACAACGTCCTCGCCAAGATCGTCGGCGCCGGCCACCCAGACGAGACGATCCTCTTCGCGGCGCATTGGGATGCTTATGGCACCGGCCCGGCCGATGCGGCGGGGCGCACGGTGCGCGCGGGGGCGGCGGACGATGCGATCGGGGTGGCCGGCGTCCTCGAGCTCGCGCGCGCGTTTGCCGCCGGGCCCAAGCCGGACCGCACCTTGGTCTTCGCGGCATGGAGCGCCGAGGAACGCGGCCTGCTAGGGTCGGAGAGCTATGCGTCGCGGCCGCTCTATCCGCTCACGACGACCGTCGCGGATCTGACGATGGACGTGCTCCAGACCGCCGGGCCGGCCCATGACGTGGTCCTCGTCGGCAACGGCCAGACCGACCTCGAGGATCGTCTCGCCGCCGCCGCCGCGCGGCAGGGCCGGACGATCACGCCGGAGGCGCTGCCCGAACGCGGCCTTTATTATCGCGCCGATCACTTTTCCGTCGCGCGGCGCGGCGTACCCTCGCTGCTGCTGATGGGAATGAGCGGCGGACATGACCTTGTCGCAGGCGGCCGCGCCGCGGGCGATGCCTGGCTCGAAGGCTATATGCAATGCTATCACCAGGCATGCGACGTCTGGCATGCCGACTGGGATTTGCGCGGCGCGGCGCAGGATGTCGCGCTGTATTACGATATCGGCCGCGACCTTGCGAACAGCCGTGCCTGGCCAGGCTGGCGCGCCGGCGCCGAATTCAAGGCGATCCGCGACGCAACCGCCGCAAAACGCAGATAGCCCAGGTCATCATCGCGAGGGCTGTGACGGGTGAACCGGATCGCTACGATCGGTCGTCGCGTGAAATGACGCGCGTTTGCGAAGGCGAGCGTTCGCTAGAATGTCCGGTTTACGTTGAACTCTCGTCACCCCGGCCTTGAGCCGGGGTCCCGCTGCCTGCCAACGTTGAAGAAGAAGCGGGACCCCGGCTCGAGGCCGGGGTGACGTCTCAGCTTGAATGGGACAGCCTTTAATGCAGGCGGCTTTCATATCCGGTCCGCCGAGCGGCAATTGCCGCGCGGCGCTCCGGCGGCGTCACCCGTGGCAGTCCGGCTATCCTGTCCAGGTCGGCGATGTCGATGACCTTGAAATCCCGGAGCAGATCGCCCTTGGCGGCGCCGGCCGGAAAGCCCTGCCAGCGCAAGATACCATACCCGTCGTGAAGCCCGGCGGTATCGACCCAGTTGGCGACCCCGGGGTCGGTCGGCGCGATCACATAGGTATAGCTGCCGTCCGCGTTCGGCTTCGCCTGCGAGAGGTTGAGGCTGGTCTGATATTTGCGCGCGTCCGATGCGATCATCCATGGGTCGGTGACCTGGATGCCGGTATATCTGGCGCCGCCGCTCGTGGTAGTGATCAGGAGCGCCTTGCCCGGCGCGAGCTTGTAGCGGAAGCCCGCGAGGAAGCCCCACCCGCCATCGCGCGCGATCGGCCCGGCGATCGTATTGGGCTGCAAGCCGCCGACCCATGTCGTGCCGAAAGCGGACCAGAAACGGATATGTGCCGGCAGTTCGGCGATCACGCGGCGGCGCAGCTCGGCCGGATCATAGGGCGCCGGCGGCGCGCCATCGAGCGGACGGATCGTCAGACGGGTGGGGCGCTGGGTCCAGTTCGACAGGCTGTCGCGAATGGCGATCGTCTCGATGCCCGGCGTACCGGCGATGTGATTCGGGCCGTCGGCCTTGCCGCCCAGCGTGACCCGGAAATTGCCGTCCGGAGAGATGACGAGATCGCTATCGGTGAGCATGGCGATCTGGTTGCCCAGGTCGGCATGCTTGGCATTCTGGTCCTTCATCTTGGGGTCGCCGGCTTCGCCCCCGAAGATCTCGATGCTGAACTGCGCAGGCCGGTGCCGGACATCGAACTGGCCGATGATCTCGTAGCGGCGGCGGCCGTCGATCGTCGCGGCACGGTAGATATTGTCGGGATTGTCGCCGGCCATGCCGACTCCGCCCAGCGTGTGCCCGAGCCAGGTTCGCGGCGTATCGTCGGTTCCCCACAGGAATGCCGGGGCCGGGCGATAGCTGGCGAGATGCTTGAAGATCAGCGAGTTGGTCAGTTGCGCGACGGCCTCGTCTATCCGCGCCGCGCCGTCCGCGGTCCGGCCGGTGGGGGTCCTGGCGAGCTCGGCTTTCAGTTGCGATTGAACCGCCTGCAACGCGGGATCGCGGAGCAGCCTCAGCAGCGTCTGCTCGGCATCGATCTGCGCCGACGTGGCGAGGATCGGGCGCGGTGCCACCCCTTTCGCGTTCACGCCGCCGCTGCTCAGCAGGCCGATTCCCGCGGCGATCCAGCATATCTTCCTGCGGGCGGCCTTGAGAGAGCTGCCTCTTGACGTGACCGACATCCTTATTCCCCTTAATCCACCGAGCCGCGACGTCGAGGCCGCGACGGAATGCTGCATGGCGATGCTGATCCTACTCGTTGACTAGGGTATGATCTCAACACAGAAAAATACTACGGAGGTGATAGGGAATCTATGCCGAGCCGAGGTCCGCATGTTTTGCGCCCCCGAAATACCAATCCCTCAATCTGCTAAAGTAGTGGCTGATCTATCTTCCAACGCTTGGTGCGTTTGTCTGATGGAGCTGCACCGCCCACCTGATGACGGGTGCGTCAAAAGTGTCTGAACCACTGCGCGACCAAGCCGTTGAAAGGATCGACGTTGCCCGTCAGAGCATATGTCTTGTGCCGCTTGTATCTAACGCCGTCGCATCGTTGAATTAACTGGAATAGGAATAGCCGGTTGCCAGCCCAAGTTTCTCCCCCCGCGCTTGCATCGATCGGTGTCGTCGGGCTCGACGACATACTCGGCGGGGGTCTTACCCCGCAGCGGATGTACCTCGTAGAAGGGACGCCGGGCACGGGTAAAACGACGCTCGGGCTGGGGTTCCTGCTCGCGGGCGCCGCCGCCGGCGAGACCGGCCTGTACGTCACGCTCGCGGAGACCGAGATCGAGCTCCGCGCGGTCGCGGAGACCCACGGATGGTCGTTGGATCAGCTCGATCTCTTCGAGATGGTCCCGGCCGACGGCCTCGGCGAGGATCAGGAGCAAACTCTGCTCCATCCGAGCGAGGTGGAGCTCGGCGAGACGATCCGCGACATCATGGCCAAGGTGGACGCGGACCAGCCCACGCGCGTCGTGATCGACAGCCTGTCCGAGCTCCGTCTCCTGGCCCAGAGCCCGATCCGATACCGGCGTCAGATCCTGGCGCTCAAGCATTTCTTCTCGACGCGAAGGGTCACCGTTCTGATCCTCGATGACAAGAGTGCTACCGGCAGCGATCTTCAATTGCACAGCATCGCCCATGGCGTCCTCTCGCTCGAACAGACGCTCTCCGGCTTCGGTGCGCAACGTCGACGTCTCCATGTCGTGAAGATGCGGGGCATGCAGTATCGCGGCGGCTTTCACGATTTCGAGATCGCGCGCGGAGGCTTGCGTGTCTATCCGCGATTGGTCGCCTCGGAGCACGGCACTACCTACGATGATGACGTCGTATCCACCGGGTCGGACCAGTTCGACGCGCTGTTGGGCGGCGGGCTGGTTCCCGGCACCGCGACGCTGCTGATCGGACCGGCCGGCGTCGGCAAGACGACGATGGCGGTGCAGTGCATGGTCGCGGCGCTCAAGCGTGGCGACAAAGCGGCCTATTTCCTGTTCGACGAGCGGCTTCCGACGCTTCTGAAGCGCAGCGCGTCGCTCGACATGGACCTCCAGCCCTATATCGACAGCGGGCAGCTCAAGATCAGGGCGATCGATCCGGCCGAGATGTCGCCGGGGGAGTTTGCGAACGCGGTACGCGCCGCCGTCAAGGAAGATGGCGCGCGCGCCATCGTGATCGACAGTCTGAACGCCTATCTCCAATCGATGCCGAACGAGCAGTTTCTCGTCCTGCAAATGCATGAAATGCTGACCTATCTCGGCCAGGAAGGCGTGGTGAGCCTCCTCATCCTGGGCCTCCACGGCGTCATGGGCGACATCCGTCAGGACGTCGATCTGAGCTATCTTTCCGACACCGTGGTGCAGTTGCGCTATTTCGAGGCGCATGGCGAAGTCCGACAGGCGATCTCGGTCATCAAGACCCGGACGTCGCGGCACGAACGCACCATCCGTGAGTTCCAGATCAGCAGGGATGGCCTGGAGGTCGGCGAGCCGCTTCGGGAATTCCAGGGCGTGCTCACGGGCGTTCCGACATTTTCGGGTGAAGGCAAGACGCTGATGGCCAGCAACATGGGCTCGCTGGAGAGCCACGGTTAGAATGGAGGATCGCATCCTGATCCTCGCCCCCAGGGGCCGGGATGCCGCTATCGCCGCCGAACTGCTCGATCGTCATGGGCAGCATTCGCTGGTGTGTGCAGATCAGCAGGAATTGCTGGAGGCGGTTCATGCAGGGGCGGGTGCGATACTTCTTACCGAAGAGGCGCTGGCGGCCGACGATCCCGCGAGGCTCACGGCGTGGGTCTCGGAACAGCCGAAATGGTCCGACATTCCCTTCGTGGTTTTGGCGAACGGCGCCCCCGCGCCACGGTCGGCGGCCGCCACCAAACGTCTCGCGGACCTCGGCAACGTCGTTCTCCTTCAGCGCCCACTTCACGCCGAAGCGATGCTCGGCGCGATCCGATCGGCACTGAAGGCGCGCCGGCGGCAATATGAAGTCCGCGATGCCGCCGAGACGCTGGAACGCGCGGTCGTCGATCGTACCGCCGAGCTGGAAGCGGCGCACGCCAGCCTGGAACTCGCGCTCGAAGCCGCGGGCATGGGAAGCTGGGATATCGATCTGTCCAGCGGCCAGGTCCTCCGAACGCCCCGCCATGACGAGATTTTCGGATATTCGCCGCCACGGTCGCAGTGGGACGTGAAGACCTTCCTCGGCCATGTCGAGGTCGGGCAGCGATCCGATGTCGCGGCCGCTTTCGAAGCCGCGTTGGTCTCAGGCTCGCTGGATGTGGAATGCAACATCAATGCGGCGGACGGCGCGCATCGGTGGATCGTGATAAAGGGCCGCGTCCGCTATGGATCGACCGGCAAGGCCGAGCGGGTGACGGGCGTGGTTTCGGACGTGACCGAGCAGAAGGAAGCGAGCGCGCAACTGGCCCAGGCCCAGAAGATGGACGCGATCGGCCAGTTGACCGGCGGCGTCGCGCACGATTTCAACAATCTGCTGACGCCGATCGTCGGCAGCCTAGATCTCGTCCGCCGGCGGCACAAGGATGACGAGAAGACGCAGCGCGTGATCAGCGGCGCGCTTCAGGCCGCCGAGCGGGCGGCGACGCTTACCCAGCGGCTTCTGTCCTTCGCCCGGCGGCAGGCGCTCCAGCCCAAGGCCGTGGATGTCGGCGCGCTCATCGACGGAATAGTCGATCTGATCCGACGTTCGCTGGGCCCGACGATCACCGTCATCGTCGAGGTGCCCCGCCACCTCCCGTCGGCGCGGGTCGATCCGAACCAGCTCGAACTGGCGTTGCTCAATCTTGCGATCAATGCCCGTGATGCGATGCCGGGCGGCGGGCGGCTGACGCTCACGGCGGCGAAGATGGTGGTCGACGAGCGCAACATGCTCGATCTCAAGCCGGGTAACTTCATACGCCTGGTCGCGGAAGACACGGGGACGGGAATGGATCGAGCCACGCTGGCGCGCGCGGCCGAACCCTTCTTCTCGACCAAGGGTGTCGGCAAGGGCACGGGTCTCGGCCTTTCGATGGTTCATGGCCTCGCCGCACAATCGGAAGGCACGCTTCATCTTCGCAGCGAGCCGGGCGCGGGCACGTCGGTCGAATTGTGGCTGCCCGCGACCAAAGAGGTCGCGAGCGGTGCGGCGCGCCAATTGAGCGAGCCCGTCCCCGCCAGGCGTGCCGCGAAGGTGTTGCTGGTGGACGACGAGGAGCTTGTGCGGTCGGCGACCGCCGACATGCTCCGCGACCTCGGTTATCTCGTCACCGAAGTCGGATCGGGAACCCAGGCCTTGTCCGCCATCCGATCCGGCATCGATGTGGACGTCCTCGTCAGCGACTATCTCATGCCGGGAATGACGGGGGGCGAGCTTATCAACGAACTCCGATCGAACGGCGTGCGGATTCCGACATTGCTGGTGACGGGATATGCGGCCGCCGGCGAGGATGTCCCGCCCGATGTCATGCGGCTCGCGAAACCGTTTCGGCAGGTGGATCTCGCGGACCTGGTCGACGATCTTCTCAAGCGGCGTTCGCACGAGAAGCGACGTTTGAGAGTAGTGGAATAATCCGCGCGATCTGCACGCCTCACCTTGCATTGTAGTATTTGTTCCGGCAGCGTTTTGTCTGGCGGCTGCGGGGGCGGTGATGGCGGATAGGGAATCGGGTGCGACGGTGCAGCTTGCGCCGGTGACGGGGCGGGCGCGGATCGACGTGCTCGATATGCTGCGCGGGATCGCGATCCTCGGCATCTTCTACATGAACATCCCCTTCATGGGCGGAACGGTGCAGGCCGCTTTCGGCGATCCGCGGCTGCAGGGCTGGATGCCGGCCGACCGATGGGCGTGGAGCATTATCGAGGTCGTCGCGGAAGGCACGCAGCGCGGCACGCTGGAGATGCTGTTCGGCGCGGGGATGATGATCCTCACCGCCAAGGCGATGACGCCGACCGGGCCGGTGGCGGTCGCCGATCTCTATATGCGGCGCACGCTCTGGCTGCTGGTGTTCGGGCTGCTCGACGTCTTCGCCCTGCTGTGGCCGGGCGACATCCTCCACACCTATGCGCTCGCGTCGCTGTTCCTGTTCCCGTTCCGCAAGCTGGCGCCCAGGACGCTGCTGATCCTCGGCCTGCTCTGGGGCACGCTCGGCTTCGTCGGCGGCGCGGCCGAATATCCGCAGCGCGTGGCGCTGGTCCACAAGGTGGAGGCGGCGCATGTCGCGCAGGCCGCGCATACGCCGCTGAGCAAGGACCAGAAAGAGGCGCTCGCCGAGTGGGGCAAGAAGCTCGACAAGCTCAGGCTCACCCCCAAGCAGAAGAAGGAGATGGCCGAGGAGGCGAAGGCGCGGCGCGGCGGCTTCCTCGGCTATGCCAAGTGGCTGCACCTGCAATGGATCGATTACGCCAAGAGCGGCGAGCTCTTCTGGGTGCTCGAGGCTTTTTCGACGATGCTGATCGGCGTCGCTCTGTTCAAATGGGGCTTCATCCAGGGGCTCAGCAGCAGCCGCACCTATCTGGTCGCGATGATCGCCGCTTATGCGTTCGGCTTTGGCGCGCGCGCGATGGGCGTGCATGAGCGACTGGCGTTCTGGCCCATTCCCAAGACGATCTGGGCGACCGAGGAATATGCGCGGCTGGCGGTGACGCTGGGGCATATCGCGCTGGTCAACCTGCTCGCCAGGACCAGGGCGGGTTACGCCTTGCTCAGTCCGTTCAAGGCGGCGGGACGCATTGCCTTCTCGCTCTACGTCGCAGAGACGCTGATCGGCATGTGGCTGCTGTTTCCGGGCTTCGGGCTGGGCTTGTGGGACAAGTTCGGCTGGGCGGGGCTCGCGGTTACCGCGACCGTGACGATCGTCGTGCTGCTGATCGCCGCGAACATCTACAGCCGTTATTTCGTGATCGGCCCGCTGGAATGGGCGTGGCGCAGCCTGGCCTATTGCAAGCGCCAGCGCTTCCGCCGGCATGACGAGTCGCCGCCCGCGATCGTGGTAGGGCCTTAGGGTGCGTTTGAAAACGCGCCCTTGGCGCGTTGGCGGCACCGGCCCGCACCCCCACCCGACCTCCCAGTCAGGATACTCTGTGGGAGGTCGGGTGGGGGTGCGGGCCGGTGCCGCCTGAAACTCGCCCTTTCGCGAGTTTCCGAACAACCCAGCGGCTCGATCCGCCGGTGCGGCTTGCCGCGG
>NZ_CAHJXD010000037.1 GCF_903644055.1 Sphingomonas bacterium
AGCGCGAGCGCGAGCGCGCCGCGCAGCCCGCCCCAGAACAGGATGTGCCGCGTGATGCCATCGACCGCGAGCGCGCTTTTGCGGAACAAGGCAGTGATCGGATAGATCGCCGCGGCGCGGCCGATCAGCGCCAGCGCGATGCCCACCGCGGCGGGCTTGAGATAGGCGCCGAACGATTGCTCCGCCTCGCGCCCGCCGAGCAGCAGGAAGATTACCGAATTGGCGAGGAAGGCGGCGAAGTCCCAGAAGCGCATCAGCGCCGCGCCGCCGCGTTCGGTAAGCTCGCTCCCCCGCCCCCAATTGCCGACCAGCATTCCCGCCGAAAGCGTCGCCAGCACGCCCGAGACATGCAGCTCCTCGGCCACCGCGAACGGCGTATAGGCCGCGAGCATCGAAAGCGTCAGTTCGACGAGATGATCGTCGGAGCGCCCGGCGATCAGCAGCAGGCCGCCGGCCACCACCAGTCCGCACAGCACCCCGCCGACGACGCCGGTGACCAGCGACAGGCCCATCGCGCCGAGCGTCGGCGCCTGCCCGCCGATCGCGGCGATGCACAAAGCGAACAGCACCGCCGCCGCGCCATCGTTGACCAGGCTTTCCGATTCCATGATGAAGCGCAGCCTTTTGTTCGCGCCCTGCTCCTTCATCATCGCGATCACCGAGACGGGATCGGTCGCGGCGATCAGCGATCCGAAGATCAGGCTGGCGAGCCAGCTCCAGCCGATGATCCAGTGCATGCCGCCCGCGACGACCGCCGCCGAAAGCAGGGTGCCGCAGAAAGCGAGATTCAGCACCAGCGGCGCTTCCCGCCGGAAATCGCGCCAACGAAGGTGCAGCGCCGCCTCGAAGATCAACGGCGGCAGCAGGAAGGTGAAGATCAGCTCCGGGGTCAGCGCGATATTGCTGCGATACCCTGCGAGGCTGAGGCCGACGCCCGCCGCGACGAGGCCGACCGAATAAGGCAGCCCGATCCGCCGCGATACGATCGCCACCAGGCACGCCACGAACAGCAGCAGCCCGAGCGTGACGAAGTCGACATGATGCATCGCGCGGGTCCCCTCGGCGGCGTGGCGACGTATGCCGCGCCCGCAAGGTAGCTTTTACCGCCACCGCTGGCTATTGCCGCCGCTCCGCGCGGAGGGCGCACCGGGATCGCCGGGCGTCTCCGGCTCCGGGCGTGCGGACCCGCCAACGACCCGAGTCTGCGCACCGCCGATGCCTTCGCCTGCCCCCCAGCCCAAACCGTGGATCGCGGCGATCGCGCCTTATGTTCCGGGCCGCTCGACGACCGACGACGGGCGCCGCGTCCGCAAGATTTCGTCGAACGAAAATCCGCTCGGCACCAGCCCGCAGGCCCGCGCCGCCTTCGCCGCCGAGGCCGCGACGCTCGATCGCTATCCCGATGCGGCCGCCGCCGAATTGCGCGAGGCGATCGCCGCCAAGTTCGGGCTCGATCCCGCCCGCGTGATTCACGGCACCGGATCGGACGAATTGCTCCACCTCGCGGCGGGCGCATTCGCGGGCGTGGGCGACGAGGTGCTGTACGTCCGCTACGGCTTTTCGGTCTATCCGATCGCCGCGCGCCGCGTCGGCGCCGAGCCGATCGAGGCCGACGATCGCGATTATGCCACCGATGTCGAAGCGCTGCTCGCGCGCGTCGGCCCCAGGACGCGCGTCGTCTATCTCGCCAACCCCAATAATCCGACCGGCACCTACACGGCCCGCGAGGAGGTGGCGCGCATCCACGCCGCGCTGCCTGCGGACTGCCTGTTCGTCGTCGACCAGGCCTATACCGAATATCTCGAGCCCGAGGATGACGACGGCGCGCTCGCGCTCGCCGAGACCGCGCCCAACGTGCTGGTGACGCGCACCTTCTCGAAGATCCACGGCCTCGCCGCCGAGCGGATCGGCTGGGCCTATGGGCCCGCGCCGGTGATCGAGGCGATGCACAAGATCCGCGCGCCATTCAACGTCTCGACCGCCGGCCAAAAGGCCGCGATCGCAGCGCTGGACGCCGACGATTTCGTCAAGAAAAGCCACGACCACAATCTCCTATGGCGGACGTGGCTGGAGGCGGAGATCGCCGGGCTCGGCAATTTCGGGCTGCGCGCGGTTCCGAGCAAGGCCAATTTCCTGCTCGTGCTGTTCGAGGGCGCCCTCACCGCCGAAGCCGCCTATCACGGCCTTATGGAGCGCGGGCTGATCGTCCGCTGGCTGCCCGCGCAGAAGCTCCCCCACGCGCTGCGCATGACGATCGGCACCGAGGAGGAGATGCGCGATCTCGCCTTGGCACTGCGCGAGCTGACGGCGGCGGCGGGCTGATGCCGTCCCCCTCGGCAGAGGTCGGCACAGCGTTCCAGCGCGTCTCGATCATCGGGCTGGGACTGATCGGCTCGTCGATCGCGCGCGCGATCCGCGCGACGATGCCGACGGTGCGGATCACCGGCTACGACGCCGATCCCGCCGTCCGCGAACGCGCGCGCGCGATCGACCTGTGCGACGATATCGCCGATGCCGCCGGCACCGCGGTGATCGATGCCGATCTGGTGATGCTCTGCGTGCCGGTCGGCGCGATGGGCGCCACCGCCGCCGCGATCGCCGCCGATCTGCCCGCCGAGGCGATCGTCAGCGACGTCGGCGGCGCCAAGGTATCGGTCGCCGCCGCGATCCGCGCGCATCTGCCCGGCGCGACGATCGTCCCCGGCCATCCGGTCGCGGGCACCGAGCATAGCGGCCCCGACGCGGGCTTTTCCACCTTGTTCAACGGCCGCTGGTGCATCCTCACCCCCGACGCCGACACCGATCCCGCCGCCGTGGCGCGCGTCTCGGCCTTCTGGGAGCGGCTGGGCGCGCAGGTCGAGATCATGGACGCGCGCCACCACGATCTCGTGCTCGCGGTCACCAGCCACGTCCCCCACCTGATCGCTTATTCGATCGTCGGCACCGCTTCCGATCTCGAGGAGGTCACGCAGAGCGAGGTGATCAAATTTTCGGCGGGCGGCTTCCGCGATTTCACGCGCATCGCCGCCAGCGATCCGACGATGTGGCGCGACGTCTTCCTCAACAATCGCGAGGCGGTGCTGGAAATCCTCCAGCGCCTGACCGAGGACGTGACGATGCTCCAGCGCGCGATCCGCTGGGGCGACGGCGACGCTTTGTTCGATCTCTTCACCCGCACCCGCGCGATCCGCCGCTCGATCATCGAGCAGGGACAGGATACCGACGCCACCGATTTCGGGCGGCAGGGATGACAAGCGCAATCATCACCCCCGGGAGAAGCTCGGCATGACCCACCCCCTCCGCATCGCGCTCGCGGGGCTCGGCAATGTCGGCGCGGGCGTCGTCAAGCTGCTCGACGCCAACGCCGATCTGATCGCGCGCCGCGCCGGCCGCCCGATCGAGATCGTCGCGGTTTCGGCGCGCGATCGGACGCGCGATCGCGGCATCGATCTCGCGCGCTTCGCCTGGGTCGACGATGCCGCCAGCCTCGCCGCGCGCGATGACGTGGATGTCGTCGTCGAGCTCGTCGGCGGCTCCGACGGACCCGCGCTGACGCTGGCGCGGCGCACGCTCGCGGCGGACAAGGCGTTCGTCACCGCCAACAAGGCGATGCTCGCGCATCACGGCCTCGAACTCGCCGAGGCCGCCGAGGCGAAGGGCGTCGCGCTCAAATATGAAGCGGCGGTCGCGGGCGGCATCCCGGTCATCAAGGGATTGCGCGAGGGCGCCGCCGCCAACCGCATCCACCATGTCTACGGCGTGCTCAACGGCACCTGCAATTACATCCTGACGACGATGGAGGCCGAGAGCCGCGACTTCACCGAGGTGCTCGGCGAGGCGCAGAGGCTCGGCTATGCCGAGGCCGATCCGAGCTTCGATATCGATGGCGTCGATGCCGCGCACAAGCTTTCGATCCTCGCCAGCCTCGCGTTTGGCGCGCGCATCGATTTCGGCGCGGTCGCGATCACCGGCATCCGCCACGTCATCGCCGCCGATATCGCCGAGGCGGGAGCGCTCGGCTATCGCATCCGTCTCGTCGGTTTGGGCGAGGCGAGCGCCAAGGGCCTGTTCCAGCGCGTCCATCCCTGCCTCGTGCCGATCGATCATCCGCTGGCGCACGTCACCGGATCGCTCAACGCCATCGTCGCCGAGGGCGATTTCGTCGGCCGCCTGCTCTTCCAGGGGCGCGGTGCCGGCGAAGGGCCGACCGCGAGCGCGGTGGTCGCCGACCTGATCGATATCGCGCGCGGCGCGACGGGCCCGGCCTTCGCGATGCCCGTCGCCGAGCTCGCGGCGATGCCCGCCGCCCCC
>NZ_CAHJXD010000038.1 GCF_903644055.1 Sphingomonas bacterium
CCCGCCGCCTCCCACGCGAAATACAAAACCACCACCAGCACCCACAGCCACATAAGCTGTAGACGAAGCCCGCGGGAGCGGCCCGCGGGGGATCGAGCCTCGGCATCGGTCATGGCGAAAAAACCGACGTCCTACTCCGCGAGACGCGAAATAGGGATACGCAACAGCCATGAACCCACGCGGCACTCCGATCCAGCAAGCAAAGAATGAACAACGATACGGATGCTGATCGGGTCCGGACGCATAATCCGTCCGCTTTTCCGCAAAATGGCCGCAGTACGGATGGCGCGCTTAGAGTGCTCAAGCTGGAACGTCACCCCGGCCTTGAGCCGGGGTGACGAGAGCTTAATGTCGACAGGACAGACTCTCAAAGCGCGTTGGCGCAGCCCAGCAGCGCGCGGACCGATGCGGTCGCGACATCCTCGTCGATCCCGACGCCGAACATCGTGCGGCCATCGCCGGCGCGCGCCTCGACATAGGCGACCGCCTGCACGTCCGAACCATGGCCGATCGCATGCTCCGAATAATCGACGATATCGAGTTCGATGCCGAAGCCGCTCTGCAGGCCCGCGACGACGCTGGAAAGCAAGCCGTTGCCGCGCCCGCTGACCGATGTTTCGACGCCGCCGTGCCGGATACTTCCGGTGAACAGCCGATCCGCGCCGATCCGGCCCTCATGATAGTCGATCAATTCATAGGCCTGCGCGCCTTCGAGCCGATAATGGCGCTGGAACGCCCCCCAGATGTCGCCGGCATCCAGCTCGCGGCTGCTCTCGTCGGCCAGCGCCTGAACCACGCGGCTGAAATCGGCCTGCAGGCGCTTGGGCAGTTTGAGGCCCTTGTCCTGCTCGATCACCCAGGCGACGCCGCCCTTGCCGCTTTGCGAATTGACCCGGATCACCGCTTCATAGCTGCGCCCGAGATCGGCGGGATCGATCGGCAGATAGGGTACGCTCCACAGGCCGCTGTTGCTCTGCTCCTGCGCGGCGAAACCCTTCTTGATCGCGTCCTGGTGCGATCCCGAAAAGGCGGTGAAGACGAGATCGCCGGCATAAGGCGTGCGCGGATGGACGGGGATGTTGGTGCAATAAGTGACCGTATTGACCACCTCGTCGATGTCCGAGAAATCGAGCCCCGGATCGATGCCCTGCGTGTAGAGGTTCATCGCGATCGTGACGAGATCGCAATTGCCCGTGCGCTCGCCGTTGCCGAGCAGGCAGCCTTCGACGCGATCGGCCCCCGCCATCAGCCCGAGCTCGGCCGCCGCGACGCCGGTGCCGCGATCGTTGTGCGTGTGCAGCGACACCACGACACTGTCGCGGCGCGGCACGTTGCGGCAGAAATATTCGATCTGGTCGGCGTAGATGTTGGGGGTCGCCGCCTCGACCGTCGCGGGCAGGTTGAAGATGATCGGGTATGCGGGCGTCGGCGCCAGCACCTCCATCACCGCCGCGCAGACCTCGAGGCTGAAATCGAGTTCGGCGGTCGAGAAGGTCTCGGGGCTATATTCGAAATGCCACTCGGTATCGGGCTGCCTGGCGGCCTCGTCGCGGAGGATCTTGGCGCCGTTGATCGCGATCTCGCGGACCTCGTCGCGGCTCATCCCGAAGACGATGCGCCGCCACGCCGGCGAGACCGCATTGTAGAGGTGGACGATCGCCGTCTTCGCGCCGGCCAGGCTCTCGAAGCTTTTCTCGATCAGGTCGCGGCGCGATTGGGTGAGCACCTGGACCGTCACGTCGTCGGGGATGCGGCCGTTGCGGACGAGGCCCGAGATGAAATCGAACTCGGTCGCCCCCGCCGAGGGGAAGCCGACCTCGATCTCCTTGATGCCGATCTTGCAGAGCAGATCGAAGAAGCGCGTCTTCTTCTCCTCGTTCATCGGATCGATCAGCGCCTGGTTGCCGTCGCGCATGTCGGTGGAGAGCCAGCGCGGCGCGCCGGTGATCGTGCGCGACGGCCATTGCCGGTCGGGCAGGTCGATCTGGGGAAAGGCGCGGTATTTGGACGAAGGATCGCGAAGCATTGTCATGCGGGGTCTCGTGCTCGAAAGGATCGGGCGCGCCGGGCGGGCGCGGCGGCTGTTCCCTCAGGCGGTGAGCGGCGGCACCTGCGGCCGCGCGGCATCGACGCGCCTAAGGGCGCGTAAGTCGAAGCAGGAGAAGGCTGGACCTGAACGGCATGAGCGGGCGCGTAGCGGAAGCGCCGAAGCCCGTAAAGCCCTCTCCCCCTTGAAGGAGAGGGCCAAAGGGAGGTTTACTCCGCCACGAACGCCGCGTTGATCGTCAGCTTCACCTCGTCTCCCACCATCGGGAGAGCGTAGCTGACGCCGAAGTCGCTGCGCTTCACCGTCGTGGTTGCGGTGAAGCCGACGTTGGTCTTCTTGCTCATCGGATTGACGCCGGCCCCCACGAAGCGCGTCGCGAGGATCACGGGCTTCGTCACGCCCCTCAGCGTCAGGTCGCCGGTGATCGTCGCGGTGGTGCCTTTGATCGGGACCTTGGTCGAGACGAAATGCCCCTCCGGAAATTTGGCGGCATCGAAGAATTCCGGCTTCTGGAGGTGCGCGTCGAGCGCGGGCACCGTCGTCGAGACCTTGGCGATCGGGAAGGTGATATCCACCTTGTCCTTCGCGGGGTTGCCGACGTCGATCGTCAGCGTGCCGGTCGGCTGGGTGAACTGGCCGGTGTAGAGGCTGGTGCCGAGGTGCAGCAGCGTGAACACCACCTGGGTATGCGCGCTGTCGACCTGATAGGTGCCGCTGTTCACGCGGACGTTGGACGGCGCCTGCGCCAGTGCCGGCGCGGAAACGAGCGCCAGGGCGAGAAGAGCATTTCGCATCGCGAGCCTTTCGGAAGAGAAGAGCGGCTTCTGATCGCTCTTCCCTTCCCGGTCAATTGCGCGAATATCGAACGCGTCGTTCGACTTTCTCGATCAGTTCTTCGCCTTGTCGACCAGTTTGTTCTTGGCGATCCAAGGCATCATCGCGCGCAGCTCGGCGCCGACCTTCTCGATCGGATGCGCGGCGGCGAGCTTGCGCGCCGCCTTGAGCTCGGGCTGGCCGGCGCGATTGTCGAGCACGAAGCGGCTGACGAAGCGGCCCTGCTGGATATCCTCCAGCACCTTCTTCATCTCCCACTTGGTCTCGTCGGTGATGATCCTCGGGCCGGTGTGGATATCGCCATATTCGGCGGTGTTCGAGATCGAATAGCGCATGTTGGCGATGCCGCCTTCATACATCAGATCGACGATCAGCTTCACCTCGTGGAGGCATTCGA
>NZ_CAHJXD010000039.1 GCF_903644055.1 Sphingomonas bacterium
CGGGGAGGAACTGGAGTCTGTCCTGTTGACGTTGAACTTTCGTCACCCCGGCCTTGAGCCGGGGTCCCGCTTCTTCTTCAACGCTGGCAGGCAGCGGGACCCCGGCTCAAGGCCGGGGTGACGTTTCAGCCTGAACAGGACAGCCTCTAACGCTCGCGGCGCGCAAGAAGTACGCGCGCGTGGATATATCTGCGCTAGAGGGCGCTCATGACCCGTGAAGACCCCGATGCCCTGTTCGAAGCCTGGCTTGCCGAGGCGGTCGCCAGCGAGCCCAACGATCCCAACGCGATGAGCGTCGCCACGGTCGGTGCCGACGGCCAGCCCTCGGCGCGGATGGTGCTGCTCAAGGGGCATGATGCGCGCGGCTTCGTCTTCTATACAAATTTCGAGGGGCGGAAGGCTGTCGAGCTCCACGCGCGGCCGCTGGCGGCCTTGCTGTTCCACTGGAAGACGCTGCGCCGGCAGGTGCGGATCGAGGGGCCGGTGAGCGTGGTCGCCGATGCCGAGGCCGACGCCTATTTTGCGACGCGCGGGCGCGATTCGCGGCTCGGCGCCTGGGCGTCGGATCAGTCGCGTCCGCTCGCCGATCGCGCGACGTTCGAGGCGCGGTTCGAGGGCATCGCCAGGCGGTTCGAGGGCGGCCCGGTGCCGCGCCCGCCGCACTGGGGCGGATTTCGCGTGCGTGCGGAGCGGATCGAATTCTGGCAGGATCGCGCGCACCGTCTCCACGAACGCCGCCTGTTCACGAGGCAGCCGGACGGCTGGACCGAAGGATTGCTGTACCCATGACCGATGCCGCCAAAGATTTGCCGCTGTTCCAGGTCGATGCCTTCGCCGACCGGCCGTTCACGGGTAATCCGGCGGCGGTGATGCCGCTCGACGCGTGGCTCGACGATGCGACGCTTCAGGCGATCGCCGCCGAACATAATATCGCCGAAACCGCCTTCCTGATCCCCGCAGGGGATGGCGACGCCGATTACGAGCTGCGCTGGTTCACGCCCGCCTCCGAAGTCGTGATGTGCGGGCACGCGACGCTCGCCTCGGGGCATGTGCTGCTCGGCCGCGATCCGGGGCTGGAGCGGCTGCGCTTCCGGACGCGCCAGGCGGGGGTGCTGGAGGTGGCGCGCGATGGTGAGGGCTATGCGCTGAGCCTGCCGGTGTGGCGTCCCGAGCCGCAGCCCCTGCCCGAGATCGTCGCGGCGCTGGAGGTCGATCCCGCGCGGGTGGTGGCGACGCTGCGCCATCCCCAACGCTACGGCGTCGTCGTGCTGGAGAATGAGGCGCAGGTCCGCGCCTGCGCCCCCGATTTCCGCAGGCTGGGCGCTGCCGGCGACTGGCTGACAGTGGTGACCGCGCCGGGCGACGCCACCGATGTCGTCAGCCGCGCCTTCGCGCCGGGGGCGGGGATCGACGAGGATCCCGTCACCGGATCGGCGCATGCGGTGATCGTATCCTATTGGGCGGAGCGGCTGGGGCGGGAGAGTTTCACCGCGTTCCAGGCCTCGGCGCGCGGCGGGCATCTCGGCTGCCGGCTGGCGGGCGATCGCGTGATCCTGACGGGCACCTGCGTCACCGTGATCGAGGGAAGGATGCGGCTTTGATGGCCTGCGCGCCGCCCGGCGAGTCGCGGGGCGCGGAAGCACAGGAAAGAGACGCCACGTCGCCCTTCGAGCGCGGTCTCCCCTTGATGCGAAACATGCTTGCAGCAATGCGGTGATGGTGAGGATGAGATCCATGTGTTCAAATCTCCGGACAAATGGGACGTACTCCATATGTTCCGATTTGTCAAGCATTTTGGCGCGCGGCGAATCATCACCGGATAAATCGTGATCGCCTGAACCTAGGTAAAGGCGGGCCGCCGGAGAGTCGGGTAGGCACCTGCCATGGCGCGCTTCTATATGAACCTGCACGAATGCGGCGAACTGATCTCCGACGAGGAAGGCATGGAGCTCGGCGGCGAGGCCGATGCCCGCCGCGAGGCGGTGGCGGCGGCGCGGGAGGTGATGTGCGCCGAGGTTGCCGAAGGGCGCCTGTGCCTGTCGTGCTCCATCGTCGTCGAGGACGAACAGCGGCGCGAGGTGATGCGCGTCATGTTCAGGGAAGCCGTGGCGGTCACAGGCCTTTAAAGTTTGTCCTGTTGACGTCGAACTGTCGTCACCCCGGCCTTGAGCCGGGGTCCCGCTGTCTGCCAACGCTGAGGAAGAAGCGGGACCCCGGCACAAGGCCGGGGTGACGGTTCAGCCTGAGCAGGACAGTCTCTAGCCGGCTTCCGGGGGACGGGGCGGGGCCGGAGTTTTCCCGGACGGCGCCTTTTGCCGAGCCGCGGCTTTCGCCCCGTCGGCGCTCTGGCCGTAATAGAGGTAGCTCGGATCGAATTCGGCGACGGCGGCAAGCCCCGCATAGTCGCTGACCTCCAGCCATTTCGAGCGGAAATGGATCAATCCGTCGGTCCGTAACGACTGGAGGATCCGGTTCACGTGCACCGGGGACATGCCGAGGACATCGGCGAGATCGGTCTGCACGAAGGGCAGCTTGATCACGAGGCGCAGGCTCGCATTCGATCGCGATACGCGGCTCACCATCTCGCACAGGAGGTGCGCCATCCGCTGGCGCGCGCTCTTGCGGGCCATGTTCGCGATCCACATCTGCATGATGCTCTCGTCGGCGAGCTGCGCCTTGGCCACCGCGAGCACGACATCGCGGTGCTGATCGAGAACGCTCTTGAACTGCACCGGGGAGATTACGGCGATCGTGGCATCGGTCATCGCCATGATGCCGAAGTTGCGCACGGCGAGGCGGATCGCCCTTGTGTCGGAAAAATCCCCGGCGGTCATCATGCCGATGATCTGGCGATCGCCGTTGGGCAATATGACATATCGGCACGCCCACCCTTCGAGCAGCGCGCGTACCGGATCGGGCTCATGGGCGGCCCCCAGGATTTCCGCGCCCCGCTCCACCTTCACGACGCTGCGGATCAGGTCCTCGACGTCGCCGACCGCCGCCTCCGAAAGCGAATGATATTCGCGAAGTTTCGCGATGACAGCCATTTTCACGCACGCCTCCAGCCGCCCGTACATTGAGCGCCAAGGTCATAACCTAACATGCAAATAATCGATCCGAAAATAACAATTGATACAAAAACTAATGTCAAAAAACACACAAATGTTAAAACCCCGAAGGAATTGGGATGTATTAATCCGAGATGTATAAAGGAGTAGCGTTATGAAGTTCAGGTCAACAGTTATCGCAGTATCTTTGATGAGTGCTACCGCGATGCCGGCTAGCGCAAGTCTTCTTACTCCTTCGACAAAAGGAACGTCGTTCACGACGATCGATTTGGCGACGCAGGGCATGTTGCTCGTTTCGAAAAGCAGCGCCGCGCAGGGCCTGACCTTCGCGGGGATCACTAACCTCGCAGTTTATCAGAACACGCTGGGTACGCTCGACTTCTACTATCAGTTCGAGCGGACGGGTGCCGGCACCATCGCCAGCGATGCGATCGAAACCATCACCGGCAGCAGCTTCGTGAATTATGTCGTGGATGCCCTGGTCAACGATGCCGATCCGGACGGCGCGGGCGCTTTCGAGGCGAGCACCAATGTCGGCGCCGTCGCCACCGCTCAGCGCAATGACAGCGGCAGCGTCGTCGGGATAGATTTCGCGAGCGCCAATCCTGTCGCCGACAACGAGATCAGCGCCACCTATATCTTCCGCACCAATGCAACCAACTACGCGCTGGGCACCTTCGGCGTGATCGACGGATCGACGATTTCCGGTCAGGGTTTCCAGCCGGCCGCTGCCGCCGCGGTGCCGGAAGCCTCGACCTGGGCGATGATGCTGATGGGGTTCGGTGGATTGGGCGCGGTGATGCGCGGTCGGCGCACCCGCACGGGCAAGGCGGGTTTCGCGGCCCTTCCCGGCATGGCGGGCGAGTGATTAGAAGCTAGCGACGGGTTTGTGCGGGGGCGCGACGCGCCTCGGCCTCGCCCATCGCCTAAGGGATCTTCGTCTGCTCGGTTACCCCCCGCGGCAGATCGAAGAGGGGCGCTCCACGGCCGTGGAGCGCCCCGACCCTCGTTTCAGCCCGCCAGATGCGGCACGTCGAGCCCCCGCTGGCTCCTGGTGAAGATCTCGCAGCCCGTCTCGGTGATGCCGATCGAATGTTCGAACTGCGCGGAAAGCGAGCGGTCGCGGGTGACGGCGGTCCAGCCGTCGTCCAGCACCTTCACGTCGGGGCGGCCGATGTTGATCATCGGCTCGATCGTGAAGAACATGCCGGGCTTCAATTCCGGCCCCGTGCCGACGCGGCCGACATGGACGACCTCGGGCGCGTCATGGAACAGGCGGCCGACGCCGTGCCCGCAGAAATCGCGGACGACACCGTAGCGGTGCGCCTCGGCATAGCTCTGGATCGCGTGGCCGATGTCGCCGAGATGCGCGCCGGGCCTCGCCGCCGCGATGCCGCGCATCATGCATTCGTAGGTGACCTCGACGAGGCGTCTCGCCTTCAGCGCGACATCGCCGCAGAGATAGGTGCGGTTGCTGTCGCCGTGCCAGCCATCGAGCAGCGGCGTGACGTCGACATTGACGATATCGCCGTCCTTGAGCGTCTTGGCGCCCGGGATCCCGTGGCAGACGACATGGTTGACGCTGATGCAGCAGCTATGCGTGTAGCCGCGATAGTTGAGCGTCGCGGGAATGGCGCCGCCGGCGATCGTCATCTCATAGACGATGCGGTCGATCTCCTCGGTGGAAACGCCGGGGCGGATGTGGCTGCCGAGCGTATCGAGGATGTCGGCGGCGAGCGCGCCCGCGCGGCGCATCCCCGCGAAGCCGTCTGGCCCGTAAAGCTTGATCGCGCCGGTGCGCGTCACGAGATCGGTGGCGGCGATCGTCTGATATTGCGTCATGGGAACGATATAGCTGCACGCGGCGGCTTTCGCCACAGGGCCGGAGCGGTCTATGGCGGACGGCGATGAGTGAACCCCAACGCATCTGGAGCGCGGCCCTGCTGGTGATCGGCGACGAGATCCTCTCCGGCCGGACGCAGGACAAGAATATCGCGCAGCTCGCGACCTGGCTCAACGTGCAGGGCATCCGGCTGGCCGAAGTGCGCGTCGTGGCGGACAAGATGGCGGCGATCGGCGAAGCGGTGAACGCGCTGGCGGCGGCCAACGATTATCTGTTCACCACCGGCGGCATCGGGCCGACGCACGACGACATCACCGTCGATGCGATCGCGGCGGCGCTGGGGCTGGAGGTGGTGGTCCATCCGGACGCGCGCGCGGTGCTCGAGCGGCATTATGCGGCGCGCGGAGGGGTTACCGAGGCGCGGCTGCGGATGGCGCGGGTGCCGGCGGGTGCGACGCTGATCGAAAATGCGATGTCGGGCGCGCCGGGGATCCGGGTGGGCAACATCTTCATCCTGGCGGGCGTGCCGCACATCGCCGCGCTGATGCTGGAGGCGCTGACGGGGAAGCTGGAGGGCGGGCTGCCGCTGGTTTCGCAGACATTGGGCTGCTGGGTGCCCGAAAGCGAGGTGGCGGAGCTGCTGCGCACCGCCGAGCAGGATCATGAGGGCTGCCAGATCGGCAGCTATCCCTTCTTCCGCGAGGGCAGGGTCGGCGCCAATTTCGTGATTCGATCGACCGAGCAGGCGAGGGCCGACGCCTGCGCCGCCGATATCGCGACGCGGCTTGCGGCGTTGGGCTATGAAGGGGTGGCGGGCGGGATCTGATCCTCCCCCTCGGCCTGCGCCTTGCTGCTGCCGAGCAGGATGGCCAGCGCGACCAGCACGAAAGCGATCGCGATCACGAAGCTCGCGCCGACGAAGCGGAAGGGCGCGCTCGGGCCGGTGAAATAAGCCAGGATGGCGCTGTAGAGCGCGGGCGCGATGATCGCCGCGATCGAATTGAGGCTGCCGTTGAAGCCCTGCAGCTCGCCCTGCGCGTTGGCGGGGACGTGGCGCGAGATGAGCCCGCTGATCGCCGGCATCGCGCACGCCGAAACGAGCTGGACGCCCAGCACCGCGAAGGCGAGCACCGAGGAGTGCACCATCGTATAGGCCAGGAAGCCGAACGCCGCGGCGGTCATGCCCAGTGCGGCGGCGCGCCGCTCGCCCAGCGCCTTGACGATCCGGCCGACGATCAGGATCTGGCTGGCCACCATGAGCCCGCCGACCAGCGCCAGGCTCGCGCCGATCGTCCCCGGCCCCCAGCCGAACGCCGCGATCGCGAAGAAGGACCAGATCGTCGGATAGATCATCGCCGCGAGGTTCCAGAAGAACGCCGCGGCGAGCAGCGGGACGACGCCGCGCAGCTTGCGCAGCGCGTGGAAGGCGCCGACCGGATTCGCGCGCGACCAGAGGAACGGGCGCCGGTTTTCGGGCGCCAGGGTCTCGCGGAAGACGAAGGCGCCGAACAGGAAATTGGCGGCCGTGAGCACCGCCGCCGCATAGAAAGGCGCGCGGGCCCCGAGCTCGCCGAGCAGCCCGCCGATCGCCGGGCCGACGATGAAGCCGATGCCGAACGCCGCCCCCATCATGCCGAAATAGCGCGCACGTTCCTGCGGCGCCGAGACGTCGGCAAGTGCTGCACCCGCCGGACCGAACGAGGCGCCGAAGAAACCCGCGAACGCGCGGCCGATGAACAGCCAGGTGAGGCTGGGCGCGAATCCCAGCAGGAGATAGTCGATCGTGAAGCCCGCGAGCGAACCGAGCAGCACCGGCCGCCGCCCGAAGCGATCGCCGAGATTGCCGACCAGCGGCCCGCTGAGGAACTGGACGGCGGCATAGACCACCCCCAGCCAGCCGCCGATCCGCGTCGCGGTCGGCAGATCGACATGGCCGAGCTTCATCACGATGCCCGGCACCACTGGCAGCACGATGCCGAAGCCGATCGAATCGATCAGGATGACGATGAGGATGAAATAGGCCGACGCGCCGGGCCTGGCGGCGGCCGGCGGCGCGGCGCTATGCACCGGCGCGCGCGTTCGGATCATCCTCGATCATGGCTTGGCCGTGGCGCCCGCCGACGCCGAGGTCTGGCCGAAGAGGATGCGGCGTTCCTCCTCGGTGCGGATGCCCGGCGGGTTGGGGTTGATCTCAGGCCCGCGCGCATAGGCGCGCGCGGTCGCGGGGCGCGCGGCGATGCTCTCGAACCAGCGCGCGACGCCGGGGAAGTCGGCGAGGTTCTGGCCCTGGTCGGCGTACGGCACGATCCACGGATAGATCGCCATGTCGGCGATCGAATAGTCCGCGCCGGCGACGAAGGCGCTCGTCGCGAGCCGGCGATCGAGCACGCCATAGAGCCGGTTGGTCTCATTGACGTAGCGATCGATCGCATAGGGCAGCTTCTCGGGCGCATAGTTGCGGAAGTGGTGGTTCTGCCCCGCCATCGGGCCCAGACCGCCCATCTGCCAGAACAGCCATTGCAGCACCTGCGCGCGGCCCGGAAGATCGGCGGGCAGGAAGCGCTTGGTCTTCTCGGCGAGGTAGAGCAGGATCGCGCCGCTTTCGAACAGGCTGACCGGCGCGCCGCCGCCCGGCGGCGAGTCATCGACGATCGCGGGCATCCGGTTGTTGGGCGCGATCGCGAGGAAATCGGGGGCGAATTGTTCGCCCTTGCCGATGTTCACGGGCACGATGCGATAGTCGATCCCGGCTTCCTCACAGAAGAGCGTGATCTTGTGGCCGTTGGGCGTCGGCCAATAATGGAGATCGATCATCGGGCCTCCTGGTTGAAGCCTCCGCATGGCGCGCGATCGGGAGGCTGGCAAGCCACGGCTTGCGCGGCGGCGCGCGTCGCCACAGGATGCGCCACGGACAAGAGGAGCCCCGATGCCGATAGCCCTGCTCAGCGCCGCTCTGGCGATCACCACCGCAAACCCGATGCTGGTCCGCTATGCCGGGGTGACGCTCGATCCCGCCGGCCGCACGATCGCCAGCGTCGATAGCCCGCAGGCGCGCGGCGCGCCCACCGCCGGGCATGGCACGCTGGTGCTGCGCGATACATCGGGCAAGGTGATCGCCCGGCAGGATCCTTGCGGATCGTGCCGCTATGGCGGGCTGGCATGGTCGCCCGACGGCGCCAGCCTCGCCTTCGTCGCCAGCGGCGAGGGCAATGCGATCGTCTATGCGCTGGAGAAGGGCGCGCTGCGCAAGGTGACGACGGTCAAGGGGCTGGCGGGCGGGCTGCGCTGGTCCCCCGACGGCAGGACGATCGCGCTGCTCGCGACGATCGACGCGACCAAGGAGACGGGGGCTACGCAGCCGGGGGTGCGCCAGGTCGGCGTGATCGGCGCGCATGAGGATTCGAAGCGGATCGCGGTGGTGCCGGCGGCCGGCGGCGACCTGCGGATGGTCTCGCCCGAGGGCGTTTTCGTCTATGAATATGACTGGACGCCAGACGGGCAGGGCTTCGTCGGCACCGCCGCCGAGGGCAATGGCGACAATCAATGGTGGGTGGCGAGCCTGCGCGGCTTCGGGCTGACCGGCGGGATGCGGACGATCGCGGCGCCCAAGATGCAGATCAACATGCCGCGCGTCTCGCCCGACGGGCGCAGCGTCGCCTTCATCGGCGGGCTGATGAGCGATTTCGGATCGATCGGCGGCGACGTGTTCGTCGTGCCGCTGGCGGGCGGCGCGCCGAGCAACCTGACGCCCGGCTACAAAGCGACCTTCACCTCGCTCCAGTGGCGCGGCCCGAAGCTGCTGGTGAGCGCGATCGTCGGCGGATCGGTGGCGGTCGGCACGATCGATCCGGCCGCGACGAAGGTGGCACTGACGGCGCCCGCCGCCGAGAGCCTGAGCGCCGGCGACGCCGCGATCTCCTCCGATCGTACCGGCGCGGGCGCGGCTTATGTGACCGAAAGCTTCACCCGCGCACCGGCGATCGCCTTCGGCCCGCTCGGGCGGGGGCGGCCGATAACGCACGACAATGATGCGGTGGCCGCCGCCGTCGTCGCCCGCGACATACGGTGGCGGAACGGCGGCTCGGACGTACAGGGCTGGCTGCTCGCGTCCGCCAACGGAGCGCTAGATCGTATCGTGACCCACCGCCCGAGCTATCCGATGATCACCGTGATCCACGGCGGCCCGGCGTCGGCGATCACGCCGCATTTCTACTGGGGCGACGTGACCGAGACGCTGCTCGCGCGCGGCTACGTGATCTTCCAGCCCAACCCGCGCGGCTCCTACGGCCAGGGCGAGGCGTTCGTGCGCGCCAACGTCAAGGATTTCGGCGGCGGCGACCTGACCGACGTGCTCGCCGGGATCGACGCGGTCGAGAAGCAGGCGCCGATCGACGATAAGAGGCTCGGCCTCTACGGCCACAGCTATGGCGGCTTCATGACGATGTGGACCGTCACGCACAGCAACCGCTTCAAGGCCGCGGTGGCGGGGGCCGGGATCGCCGACTGGGTCGCTTATTACGGGCAGAACGGGATCGACCAGTGGATGATCCCTTATTTCGGCGCATCGGCCTATGACGACCCCGCGACCTACGATCGCCTGTCGCCGATCCGATCGATCAGGAATGCCAGGACGCCGACCTTGCTCTACGTCGGCGAGCGCGACGTCGAATGCCCGGCGGCGCAGAGCCTGGAATATTGGCACGGGCTGCGCGCGATGAACGTGCCGACCGAGCTCGTCATCTACGCCGACGAGGGCCATGCGCTGCGGCAGCCGAAGAATCTGGCCGATCGCGAGCAGAGGATGGCGGGGTGGTTCGATAAATATCTGCGGTGAGGCGGACCGGGATCAGCGGCTATCCTCTTCGAGCAGAAACGTCACCCCGGCCTTGAGCCGGGGTCCCGCTGCCTGCCAACGTTGAAGAAGAAGCGGGACCCCGGCTCAAGGCCGGGGTGACGTTCAATTTGAGGCGAAGTCCGCCCAATCGCTAATGTCGATCAGCCCTAATTTACGTCGCCGCGCGGCTTGCGGCCCAGCCCGATCTGTTTGGCGAGCGTGCGGCGGCGGTCGGCGTAATCGGGGGCGACCATCGGGTAATCGGCGGGCAGCTTCCAGCGCGCGCGATATTGCTCGGGCGTCATGCCGTAATGCGTCATCAGATAGCGCTTGAGCATCGTCAGCTTCTTGCCGTCCTCGAGGCAGACGATGTGGTCGGGCTTGACCGACGCGCGGATCGGCACCGCGGGCTTGAGCTCCTGCTCGGGCGCCTCGACGGGCGTGCCTAGCGTCGCGAGCGCGCCATGGACGGTCTGGATGAAGAGGGGAAGCTCTTCGCCGGCGACGCGGTTGTTGGCGACGTGCGCGGCAACGATCTCGGCTGTCAGCACGAGCAGGTTATTGTCTTCGGGTTCGGCCATCACATCCTCAAATCACGCTTACCAACAGGCCGGGAACGCGCCTGCGTTCCCGGCAACTGCGATCACTTGACGTGCGTGGAGATGTGCTTGTTCATCTCGAACATGCTGACGCTCTTCTTGCCGAAGATCTTCTCCAGCTTGGCATCGGCGTTGATCTGCCGCTTGTCCTTGCTGTCCTGAAGGCTGTTCTTCTTGATATAATCCCACATCTTGCTGACGATGGCGCTGCGCGGCTGATCCTCGGCACCGACGATCGCCGCAAGGTCGCTGGAAGGCGTGACGGGCTTGTGGATGCCGCCGGTCTTTGCAGCAGGTGTCTTTGCCGCAGGTGTCTTCGCCATTAAGTCCTCCTCCATAGGTTATCCCGTCTCTTAGAAGCTGTTGCCGGGCAGCGCGAGAGGAATTGTTACGATTCCCGTTCTCATTCCTTGGTCAGCGCTTCGGCTTTGTGCGCGGCGGTGCCGCCCTTGTCCGATCTGACGATATATTCGGGATTGTCCTTCGATGCCGCGACCTTATGCCCCTTGATCTTGGTGGGACTGGTCTGCTTCTTCTCGACCTTGCCGTGCGCGGTGCCGCCGTGCGATTTCCAGGCCACCTTGTCGCCCGTCTTCAGTTCGGCCATCGATGCTCTCCTTCGGTGGAGCAAATCGATCTTTTGCGGATTTGTTGCGCGACGCCGGCGGCACGGGGCGCGATTTGGACGATTTTCTGATCTTCACGCCTGGCGACGTCGATCTCGCTCGTTCGCCCCTGCGCGGGACGATCGGCGCCGAAACCTATGTGCTCGGCGCGTTCAACCCCGGCTTCGCGCGGCTGCCCAACGGCAACATCCTGATGATGGTGCGCGTGGCGGAAGCGCTGCGCGAGCCGGTGAGCGGCGATCATGTCCACGCGATCCGCTGGACGGCGGACGGCTATGTCCGCGATCCGCATACGCTGGCGGGCGTCAACATGAGCGATCCGCGCCAGTTCGACGTCGCGGGCGGCAGCTATCGGATGCTGGCGCTGACCTCGCTTTCCTGGCTGCTGCCGGTGGAGCTGGACGCCGACGGGCGGCGGATCGCGGCGGTGCATTACGACAAGGCGATCGCGCCCGCCGCCGGCTATCAGGATTATGGCGTCGAGGATGCGCGGATCACGCTGATCGACGGTGTCTATTACATGACCACCTGCTCGGTTTCGGCCCAGCGGCACTGCACCAGCCTGCACATCTCGACCAACGGGCTGGACTATGCGTTGCAGGGCGTGGTGCTCGATCATCAGAACAAGGACATGATCCTGTTCGAGGGCAAGGTGGCGGGCAAATTCTGCGCGCTGACCCGGCCGCTCGGCGAACTCTACCTCGCCTATCCCGAGCAGAGCGCCTATATCGGCGGCCCCTCGATCAACCTCGCGCAATCGCCCGATGGCCTGCACTGGAAGCCGGTCGACCAGCCCTTCCTGCGCCCGCGCAAGGCCGCGATGCTGTCGCGCAAGCTCGGCGGCGGAGCGCAGCCGATCCCGACGCCGGAGGGCTGGCTGATGCTGTACCACGGCGTCGAGACGCGCGCGAAGGTGGGGGTGTATCGCACCTTCTGGGCGCTGCTCGACGCACGGGAGCCGTGGCGCATCCTGCGGCTGGAGGATGAGGTGCCGCTGCTGGAGGCCGATCCCGCGCTGACCGCGCCGATCGCGCAGCAACTCTATCTGCCGACCGAGGTGGTGTTCACGACCGGGATCGTCGACGGCGGCGATCATTATATCGTCGCGAGCGGGGAGGCGGACCTGGCCTGCCGGATCACGCATATCCCGAAAGCGCGGTTCGCGTGATCCGTCCCCTCCGTTCGTGTCGAGCCTCGGCCGCGCTCGGGACGAACGGATCCAGGTGTCGGACGTGACTCAGCCGAAATGGTGGCAATCGGGCGTCCTCTATCAGGTCTATCCGCGCTCGTTTCAGGACAGCGACGGCGACGGGATCGGCGATCTCTCGGGGATCGCGCGGCGGCTCGATCATCTCGTCGCGCTGGGGGTGGATGCGGTGTGGATCTCGCCAATCTATCCCTCGCCGATGGTGGATTTCGGCTATGACGTCGCCGATTATACCGGCGTCGATCCGATGTTCGGGACGATGGCCGATTTCGATGCGCTGCTCGCGGAGTGCCATGCGCGGGGCTTGAGGCTGCTGCTCGATTTCGTGCCCAACCACAGTTCGGACCACCATCCCTGGTTCCGCGAAAGCCGCGCCTTGCGCGATAATCCGAAGCGCGACTGGTATATCTGGCGTGATGCCGCGCCGGGGGGCGGGCCGCCCAACAACTGGATCAGCGATTTCGGCGGATCGGCCTGGGAATGGGACGAGGCGACCGGCCAATATTATTATCACGCGATGCTGGTCGAGCAGCCCGACCTCAACTGGCGCAACCCGGACCTCAAGGCGGCGATGCTGGCGGCGATGCGCTTCTGGTTCGACAAGGGGGTGGACGGCTTCCGCGTCGATATCCTCTGGCACATCATCAAGGCCGCCGATTTCCCCGACAATCCGGCAAACCCGGATTGGCGCGCGGGGATGGCGGAGATGGACAAGGTGCTGCAACGGCACTCGACCGACCATCCCGAAGTGTTCGCGATCGCCGCCGAGATGCGCGCGCTGGCCGACGGCTATGGCCGCGATTGCGTGCTGGTGGGGGAAATCTATCTGCCGGTCGAGCGGCTGATGGCCTATTACGGCCGGCATGGGGAGGGCGTGCACCTGCCCTTCAACTTCCAGCTCATCGACGCGGCGTGGAACGCGCGCGGCCTGCACCGGATGATCGCCGCTTACGAGGCGGCGCTGCCGGCGGGGGGCTGGCCCAATTGGGTGTTGGGCAACCATGACCGGCCGCGGATCGCGGCGCGGGTGGGGGAGGCACAGGCGCGGGTGGCGGCGATGCTGCTGCTGACGCTGCGCGGCACGCCGACGGTCTATTATGGCGACGAGCTGGGGATCGGCGACGTCGCGATCCCGCCCGACCGGGTGCGCGACCCACGCGAGCTGCGCGAGCCGGGGCTGGGATTCGGGCGCGATCCGGTGCGGACGCCGATGCCATGGGACGATTCGCGCGCGGCGGGCTTTACCGGCGGGACGCCGTGGCTGCCGCTCAACGCCGATTGGCCGACGCGCAACGTCGCGCGCGCGGCGGCGGATGGCGCTTCGATGCTGGCGCTGTATCGCGATCTGCTCGCGGTGCGGCGCGCGCACCCGGCGCTGGCGGTGGGATCGATGCGGCTGATCGAGGCGGAGGGGGACGTGCTTGCCTATGAGCGGGTGGAGGGGGAGGAGAGAATGGTCGTGGCGCTGAACCTGGGATCGCGCGAGCAGACGGTGACGCTGCCGGAGGGGGCGTGGCGCCCACTCCTCTCCACCCGTCACCCCCTTCCCGATCGTCATCCCCGCTTACGCGGGAATGACGCGTGGAGGTTGAGGGCCGACGAGGGCGTCATCCTGATCGCGGACGCCGGCTGATGCGGATCGCGATGCTCGCGCCGATCTCGTGGCGGACGCCGCCGCGCCATTATGGGCCGTGGGAGCTGGTGACCTCGCTGCTCACCGAGGCTTTGGTCGCGCGCGGGATCGACGTGACGCTGTTCGCCACCGCCGACAGCGAGACCGCGGGGCGGCTCGAGGCGGTGGTGCCGCGCGGCTATTCGGAGGATGGCACGCTCGATGCCAAGGTGATGGAGATGCTGCACGTCTCCAACGTCTTCGAACGCGCGGGCGAGTTCGACATCATTCACAACCAGGCCGATTTCGTGCCGCTCGCCTTCACGCGGCTGGTCTCGACGCCGATCGTGACGACGATCCACGGCTTTTCGTCCGAACGGATCGTGCCCGTGTTCAAGCGCTACGAGGATCGCGTCTATTATGTCGCGATCAGCGACGCCGATCGCCATCCCGACCTGCGTTATGCCGACACGATCCATCACGGCATTCCGATCGAGGATTTTCCGTTCGACGCCCAAGGCGGCGACGATCTGCTGTTCTTCGGACGGATGCACCCCGACAAGGGCGCGGGCGAGGCGATCCGCGCGGCGCAAGCGGCGGGGCGGCGGCTGGTGATGGCGGGGATCGTGCAGGACCAGGGCTATTACGAGCGCGAGGTGGCGCCGTTCCTCGATGGCGACCGGGTCGTGCATCTCGGCGCGATCGGCGGGGTGCAGCGGACGCGCGCGCTGGGCGGGGCGCGCGCCTTGCTCCACCTGATCGGCTTCGACGAGCCGTTCGGCCTTTCGGTGATCGAGGCGATGGCGTGCGGGACGCCGGTGATCGCCTATGATCGCGGCTCGATGCGCGAGCTGATCGAGGATGGCGTCACCGGTTTCCTGGTCGACGATCTCGCCGGCGCGCTCACGGCGATCGGCCGGATCGAGGAGATCGATCGCGCCGCCTGCCGCGCCTCGGTGGCCGCGCGCTTTTCGGTCGATCGCATGGCCGAGCGCTATATCGCGCTCTACAGACGCATCCTGGACAACTGATCGAACGAGAAATGTGCCGAATTCACATTTATTTTGTTATGCGGCTTCTATAGAGACTGGAATGGTGGTGGGGAAATTCTATAGAACGTGCATTATCTGGGAGCATATCCGTGGCCGATGACAATCAAGAATTGATTACGCTTACTGCCGATATCGTCTCGGCGCACGTCAGCAACAACAATGTATCCACTGCCGAAGTCGCATCGCTGATTCAGAGCGTCTATGGCGCGTTGACCGGTCTGGGCTCCGCGCCCGCAGAGCCCGTCGCCGAGAAGCCCAAGGGTGCAGTTTCGCTGCGTGCCTCGATCAAGCCCGAGCATCTGGTCAGCATGATTGACGGCAAGCCCTACAAGATGCTGCGCCGTCACATCTCGCAGCATGGCTATTCGCCGGAAAGCTATCGCGAGACTTTCAGCCTGCCGCGCGATTATCCGATGGTCGCTTCGAATTACGCCGAACAACGCCGCGCGCTCGCGCACAAGATCGGCCTCGGCCGCAAGCCCCGCACCGCCGCGGCCAAGCCCGGTCGCGGCCGCAAGCCGAAGGCCGAAGCCTGATCGCGGGGGCGTTCCCGCTAGAGTCGGATAACTTTAGATTGACCCACTCCCCCGCTCATCCTGAGTAGGGATCGAGCTTGTCGAGAGCCCGTATCGAAGGACATGCGCTGGAGCCGTGCTTCGATACGAGCCCTCGATACGCTCCTGCGGAGCACCTTGGTCTCACCTCAGCATGAGCGGGTAGCTTCGCAGGAATAATCTGTCCTGTTGAGGTTGAACTCTCGCCACCCCCGCCTTGAGCCGGGGTCTAGCTGCTTGGCCGACGATGAAGAAGAAGCGGGACCCCGGCTCAAGGCCGGGGGGACGTTTCAGCTTGCGCAGGACAGCCTCCAATATCGAAGTACGATCCCTACTCAGGACGAGCGGTGGAGTGGATCGATCTAAACTCATCCCTTCTAGGCTCAGGACTCATTGATTGATCCAGAAGATGACGGTGGCGGCGATGCAGATAGCGGACATGAAGGTGTGGGCG
>NZ_CAHJXD010000040.1 GCF_903644055.1 Sphingomonas bacterium
TTCCGATCTCGCCGCCACCGAAAGCGCGCTGTTGAGCAGCGGCAGGGAGCGCCGCCCGATCACCTGCTGGATCGCCGAGGCCGGGCCGATCACCGCCTCCACCCCGCGCGCGGCGGTGAGGATCGCGAGGATCGGCAGCCCCGCCTCCGCGCCCCTGGCGAACAGCCCGAGCAGCGCCGGCCCCGCCGCGATCAGCGCCGCGCAGGTCGGCAGCGCCAGCAGCAGCGACAGCCGCACCGCGAAATCGTAGAGCGCCTGGATCGTCGCTCTGTCGCCGCGCACCTGCGCCGCCGCGATCGGCCCCAGCACATAGCCGAAGGTCTGGCGGACGATCTGCGGGATGCTCGCCACCTTGCGCGCGATCGCGTAGACGCCCGCGGCGCTCGCCCCCGCGGCGCCCGGCGCGAGCAGGTTGGCGGCGACCGTCGCCATATCGCTGAACACGCGGCCGAGGATGTTTGCGGGAAGCACCGACAGGCCCGACCACAGCATGTCCCCCGTCATCGCGCGCCCGGCGCGGACGCCCAGGATATCGCGCAGCGGCACGTAACGATCGAGCAGCCGCAGCGCCGCGGCGGCGGTGATGCTCAGCGAGATCAGATGCGCGATCAGCAGCCCCAGCATGTGCATCCCCGCCGCCCACAGCGCGACCGCCGCGCCAAGCCGGGCCATCTGCTCCCACATCAGCCGCAGCCGCACCTCGGGCCCGAACGCGTGGCAGGCGCGCACCGCCGAGGTCGAAACCTCGATCACCGCCCACAGCGGCAGCGCCCAGGCGAACAGCCGGATCGCGGTGACGAGGCGCGGCAGATCCTGCGCGGCGACGTTGAGGCGACCCGCGATCAGCGGCGCCGCGAGGCACGCCAGCACCGCCACCGCGCAGTTGGGCAGCAGCCCGAGCAGCAGCGCCGCGCGCACCGCTTGCGCCTTCTCCGCCGCGTCCGCCGCGCGCGGCAGGATGCGCTGCAACCCGCTGGTGACGCCCAGATCGAAGATATTCTCGGCGATGTTCACCAGGCTCCAAAGCACCTGGTAGAGCCCGTAGGCCGGCAGCCCGAACATCCAGGTATAGGCGGGCTGGCTCACCACCTCGATCACGTTGCCGAGCCGCGACAGCGCCACCGAGGATGCGCCCCTCGCCGCGCTACGCCGCGCGGCGTGGGCGCTCGCCCCGGCGTCCCCGCTCACTCCTCGGTGCGGATCAGCACCGCCTCGCCGATCAGCAGGAACAAGGCGAACGGCGCCCAGGCGGCGAGCAAGGGCGGGTAGGCACCGATATTGCCCATCGCCAGCGCGAAATTGTCGGCGACGAAATAGAGGAAGCCCAGCCCCATGCCGATCACGACGCGGACGAACAGCCGCCCCGATCGCGCCAGCCCGAACCCCGCGATGCCGGCGAGCAGCGGCATCAGCACGATCGAGAGCGGCCCCGATATCTTGTGCCAGATCTGGGTGCGCAGCGCGCTCGTCGGGCGGCCCGCCGCCTGCAACTGCGCCACCGTATCGGCCAGCGCGCGGAACGACAGGCCGTCGCCGTTGACGTTGGCGAGCGTGAAGCGGCTGGGATCGAGCCCCGGCGCGATCAGCACCGCCGACAGCGGCCTGGTATCGCCGCTCGCGACATCGAAGCGCTTGACGTCGATCAGCTTCCAGCGATCGCCCGCGGGCACGCCGTGCGTCGCGGTCGCGATCGCGATCAGCCGATCCTTCTCGCGATCATAATAGGTCACGCGGTGGAGCACCGCCGCCTTGCCCCTGCCCGTCACCTCGTCGACGTGGATGAGATCGTCGCCGAACCGCACCCAGATATTGGTGACCATGTTCCTCTGCGCGGAGACCGGGCCATATTGCGCATCCTGCCAGGCGGTGAGCGTCGCGGTGGCGCGCGCGACGACGCGATCGTCGAACCAGAAATTGAGCCCGGCGATCGCGACGCTCGACAGCATCAGCGGCGCGAGGATCTGGTGCGCGGAAATCCCCGCCGCCTTCATCGAGATGATCTCGCTGTTCTGGTTCATGCGGACGAGCGTTATCAGCGTGCCGAGCAGCGCCGCGAAGGGAATGAAGCGCTGGATGAGCTGCGGGATGCGCAGCGTGACATAATGCCAGATCGCCGCCTGGCCGTTGCCGGGCGCCGCGAGGATGTCGCCGCTTTCGCCGAGCAGGTCGAGCGCCATCAGGATGATGACCAGCCCGGCGAGCACCGCCGCCGAACGCGCGACGAAGGTGCGCGCCAGATACCAGGTGACGGTGCGCGACGCGAAGAAGGGGAAGCCCTGCCTCATCCCGCCGCGATCGCCGCCGGATCGTGCCGCGCGAACCGGCGCCGCAGCCACGCGCCGAACCTGCTCGCCTGCCGCTCCAGCGCGGCGATCGGCTGCCCGCCGGGAACATGCGCCAGCGTGCTGTACATCCACCAGATCAGCCCCGCGAACAGCGCGAAGGGTATCCACAATGCGAAGAAGGGACTCATCCCGCCGCGCGCGCCCAGCGCCTCGGCATATTCGTTGATCTTGTAATAGCTGACGATCATCACGATCGACAGGAACACGCCCACCGCCGAGCTCGATCTCTTGGGCGGCACCGCCAGCGCGACGCCGAGCAAGGGCAGCAGCATCATCGTCGCCACCTCGGTCAGGCGGAAATGGAATTCGGCGCGGCTCTTGCGCTCCTCCTTCTTGTCGCCGTTGCCGGCATGGCCGGTGCGGACGAGCTCGGGGATCGTCAGCTCGCCGTCGCGCCCGCCGCGCAGACGGAACGCGCCTTCCTTGGGCAGGTCGATCGGCAGATCATGGTTGGCGAAGGTCAGCACGCGCGGGCTCGAAAAGCCGGGCTGGTCATGGACCAGGCTGCCGTTGCGCAGGCGCAGGATGATCGTGTTGACATCGTCGGTCGCCATGAAGCGGCCATGCTCGGCGGTCACCGCCAGCTTCTTGGCGCCGTCGCGCTCGGCCATCACGAAGATGCCCGAAAGCTCGCGCCCGCCGTCCTGGCTGCGCTCGACCCGCAGCGTCATGCCCTTGCCCAAAGTGGTGAACTCGCCGACCTTGATCGAGCTGCCGAGCGCGCCCGTGCGCAGCTCGTAGCGCAGCCCTTCATAAGCGTAGCGCGAATAAGGCTGGAGGAAGCCGACGATCATCAGATTGACGAAGGCGAGCGCGCCCGCGAACATGTAGGGCACGCGCAGCAGCCGGCGATAGCTGTATCCCGTCGCCATCAGCACATCGAGCTCCGACGAGACCGCCAGCCGCCGGAACGCCAGCAGCACGCCCAGCATCAGCCCGATCGGGATGCCCAGCGAGAGATATTCGGGGATGAGGTTGGCGAGCATCCGCCATACCACGCTGACGGGCCCGCCCTGCTGCGCGACGAAATCGAACAGGCGCAGCATCTTCTCGAGCAGCAGCAGCATCGCCGCGATCACCATGGTGGCGGCGAGCGGCACGGCGATGAGGCGGGCGAGGTAACGATCGACGAGCTTAGCGGGTATCAAATTGCCGACGCCTCATCACCATGTTCTGGCCGCAATCAGTGCCGATCTGCGAGCTTCAAGGGGGCGCGTTTTGCGCCGGCCACGCGATTGCGGGCCGGGCTATAGCTTCCGAAGGTGCCGAGGTCATGTTGAAACTGCCTGTCCGCTTCGCCGTACCGTTGATCGGTCTCGCACTGCCCGTCACGGCCGCGGCATCCGCCGTGATGGGGCCGCGCGCGGGCGATTGCGCCAGGAGCTCGGGCAAGAGCGCGATCCTCGTCAAGGTCGTCGGGCTCAAGAGCCGCGAAGGCGTGGTCCGCGTCCAATCCTATGGCGGCGAGCCCGCCGGTTATTTCGACAAGGGCACCTATCTCGAACGCGTCGAGGTGGCGCCCGTCGCGCGCGACATCGAGGTCTGCGTGCCCGTGCCCAAGGCGGGCACCTATGCGATCTCGGTCCGCCATACGCTGGGCGGCGGCGTCTCGATGAAGGACGGCGCGGGCTTTTCGGGCAATCCCAACATGTCGCTGATGGATGCGCTGTTCCGGCGCAAGCCGCCCGCCTCCGAGGTGCAGGTCCGGGTCAGCGGGATCGCGCGCGTTTCGGTCACGATGAATTACGTGCAGGACGGCCAGTTGAAGCCGATCGCGCTCGCCGGCGTCGCCCACGCGGAATGACCAGGATCGCGCTTCTCTCCAATCCCCGATCAACGGGCAACCGCGCGATGCTGCCGCGCGTGCGCAGCTTCTGCGCGCAGCATAGCGAAATCTTCCATTACGAGGTCGAGGATGTCGACCAGATCGGCGCCGCGCTGCGCACGATCGCGCGCGTCCGGCCGCAGGTGCTGGTGATCAACGGCGGCGACGGCACCGTCCAGACGATCCTCACCGAACTCTATCACGGCAGCGCGTTCGGCGCCTCGGTCCCGCCGGTCGCGGTGCTGCCCAACGGCAAGACCAACCTGATCGCGCTCGATCTCGGCGCGGTCGGCGATCCGATCGTCGCGCTCGAGCGCGTGCTGGAGCTGGCGCGCGGCGATTTCCGCGATCATGTCGTCGAACGCGAGCTGATCGCGCTCAGCCGGGGCGACGATGGCGCGATGCCCGTGCTCGGCATGTTCCTCGGCGGCGCGGGGCTCGCCGATGCGATGCTCTACTGCCGCAACAAGGTCTATCCGCTGGGGCTTTCGAACGGGCTCAGCCACGTCCTCACATTGTTCGCCTTGTTCCTGTCGCTGGTGATCGGCATGCGCGCGGCCTTCCTGCCGCCCAAGCCCTCGGCGGTGAAGGTGTCCCTGATCCGCCACGGCCAGATCCAGGGGCATTTCTCGCTGCTGATCGTCACGACGCTCAAGAAGATGCTGATGGGCACCAACGTCGCGGTGCAGGGCGGCAATCTCGGCGCGCTGCAATTGATGGTCGTCGACCAGAATCCGATGGCGCTGGTCCGCGCGACGCTGGCGAGCATGCTCGGCCGGCTGGGCAGCGCCAAGCTGCAAGGCGTCCATGTCGAGCGCGGCGACGAGATCCGGATCGAGGGCGAGCGATCGAGCGTGATCCTCGACGGCGAAATCTTCCAGGCGCGCAAGGGCCAGGCGATCGTGCTGCGCCAGACCAACCCGCTCTCCTTCCTCCGCCTCGCGGCCTGACCCGGCCGATGGCCGCGCCGACGGCCGAGCTGGTGGCGCTGGTCGAGGCCGAACTCGCCTTGCCCGTCCTGCCCGAAGTCGCCGCGATGGCGGAAGCGATCGCCGCGCGGCATCCGGGTGCCCGCGCGATGCTGTTCTACGGCTCCTGCCTGCGCGAGGCGCGGCTCGACGGGCTGATGCTCGATTTCTACCTGATCGTCGCCGATTACCGTCGCGCCTTCGGCAAGCGCTGGCTGGCCGCCGCCAACCGGCTGCTGCCGCCCAACGTCTTCCCGTTCGCGCTCGGGCCCCTCGTCGCCAAATATGCGGTGCTGAGCGAGCGGGATTTCGCGCGGCTGGCTTCGTCGCGGACGCGCAATGTCTCGGTCTGGGCGCGCTTCGCCCAGCCGTCGCGGCTCGTATGGAGCGCCGACCGCCGCGCCGCCGAAAGCGCGGTGGCGGCGGTGGCGAAGGCCGCGCCGTCGCTGCTGGCGGCGGCG
>NZ_CAHJXD010000041.1 GCF_903644055.1 Sphingomonas bacterium
ATCTTGTCGAGCGGGATGCCGTCGAACAGGATCTTCATGTCGTCGATCGTATCGATCGCCACGCCCGCCTTGCCGACGTCGCCGGTCACGCGGGGATGATCGCTGTCGTAGCCGCGATGCGTGGCGAGATCGAACGCGACCGACAGGCCCTTCTGCCCCGCCTTGAGGTTGCGGTGATAGAAAGCGTTGGAGGCTTCGGCGGTGGAGAAGCCCGCATATTGGCGGATCGTCCACGGCCGCCCGGCATACATCGAGGCGCGCACCCCGCGCGTGAACGGCGCGAAGCCGGGCAGGCCGGGGTCCCAGCCCTCCACATCCGCCTCGGTGTAGAGCGGCTTGACGTCGATCCCCTCGGGCGTCGCCCACGTCAGGTCCTTGCCCTTGACCTCCTTGGCGGCGGCGGCGGACCATTTGGCGAGCGTCGGCGCGGCCGATGGCTCGGGCAGGTCGCGCGCGGGTGGCGCTGCGCCGGTATCCTCGCCCAGATTGGTTTCGATGGTCATGCACCCTCTTTCGTACTGCGGACGCTGGCGATCAGGATGCGACCGTCCTGCACAAAGTAGCCGATCCGATACTGGATGTCCGGAAGCACAAGTTCACGCCCGGCATCGGCACGCAGTCGGCCGATCAGAGGAAAAGCCGGGAGACGCGTCACGCCGATCCGAATGGCGGCTTCGATCCTGTCCGCCAAATCGACGCTGCGGCCCGCCAGGAAATGCCAGATGCGGTCCATGTCTGCCTCCGCGCCTCGCGTCCAATCGAGCTTCACGCGGATCGCGCGGCAAGCCAGCGACGGCGGCGCTCCGCCGCGCGTGTGAGATACTCCTCGTGGCTGATCACGCGCCCGGCCTCGATGTCCGAAAGCGCATCCTGCATTGCTTGGTCAAAATCGGTCTCCAGATCGATCCGGGCGCGCAAGGCCTCCGCCGCGAGATCGTCGATCGATTGCGCGCGATCGCTTGCTATGGCGTTCAGCGCCTCATGATCAGCGCGATCTACCTCGATGCTGATGCGAACCCGGTCGTCCATCAATGCGCGCCCTCCTTCGGCGTTTCCATGATCTCGGTCAGCACGCCGTTCATGTCCTTGGGGTGGACGAAGAAGATCGGCGTGCCGTGCGCGCCGATGCGCGGTTCGCCGAGCACGCGGCACCCAAGCCCCTCGAACCACGCCTTGGCCTGCGCGATATCCGGCACCTCGTAGCACATATGATGCTGCCCGCCCGCCGGGTTCTTGGCGAGGAAGCCATGAATCGGCGAATCCGCGCCCAGCGGTTCGATCAGCTCGACCTGGAAGTTCGGCGCATCGACGAAGCACACCTTCACGCCCTGCGAGGGCATGTCGAACGGCGCGCCGATCACCTGTGCACCCATCACATCGCGATAATAAGCGATCGACGCCTCGATCGAGGGCGTGGCGACGCCGACATGGTTGAGCCGGCCGAGCTTCATCCCTCGATCCTCGGCTGCCGGGCGGCCATCGCGGCGCCTTCGATCAGCCCTTCGATACGGCTTACCCGATCGCGGAGCGCGACATGGCTTTCGGTGAGGCGCACGACATCGCCGCTCAGCGCCGCGAACTTGTCGTCGAGCCCGTCCATCCGTTCCTGATAGGCGAAGATCGTGCGAACTAGTCCGAACGCCTTTTCGGTAGCGCTCACGCCGGATCGCCCTGCAAGGCCGCATCGATCGCGGCGCGGGCGCGGTCGATCGAAGCATGCATCGAATCGAGCTGGCTATTCCATCTCGCCAGACGCATTTCGAGTTCGGGAAGGACTAGCTCCAGCGCCTCCTCATATTCGTCCGGAGCGGCGGGTTCCCGAGCGATATACTGGCTCGATGCCTCGCGCAGGACATGGCCGACGGACTTGCCGCTGGTCGCCGCGAAGGCGTCCAGCGCGGCCTTGTGATCGGGCGAGGTAAGAAAGGTGACACGTTCGGTCTGCATGGCGTTGCTCCTTCACATCACCTTATAATGTGCAGCTTGCGGCGATGCAACGAACGGCTCCTAGAGCGGAATATTGTCATGCTTCTTCCACGGGTTCTCGAGCTGCTTGTTCTTCAGCTTCTTCAGCCCCAGCGCGATCCGCCGCCGCGTCGAATGCGGCATGATCACCTCGTCGATGAAGCCCTTGCTCGCCGCGACGAAGGGGTTGGCGAAGCGCTCTTCATATTCCCTGGTGCGCGCGGCGATCGCATCCTTGTCGCCGATGTCCTTGCGGAAGATGATCTCGACCGCACCCTTGGCGCCCATCACCGCAATCTCGGCGGTCGGCCAGGCATAGTTCAAGTCGCCGCGCAGATGCTTGGACGACATCACGTCATAGGCGCCGCCATAGGCCTTGCGGGTGATGACGGTGATCTTGGGCACGGTCGCCTCGGCATAAGCGAACAGCAGCTTCGCGCCATGCTTGATGATGCCGTTATGCTCCTGCGCGACGCCGGGGAGGAAGCCCGGCACGTCGACGAAGGTGAGGATCGGAATGTCGAAGGCGTCGCAGAAGCGGACGAAGCGCGCCGCCTTCTTCGAACTGTTGATGTCGAGCACACCCGCCAGCACCATCGGCTGGTTGGCAACGATGCCGACGGTGCGCCCGTCGATCCGCCCGAAGCCGGTGAGGATGTTGCCCGCGTGCGTCGGCTGCACCTCGAAGAAATCGCCCTCGTCGAGCACCTTCCGGAGCAGCTCCTTCATGTCGTAGGGCTTGTTGGCGCTGTCCGGGATCAGCGTATCGAGGCTGTCGTCGATCCGGTCCCACGGGTCGTCGGTCGGGCGCTCGGGCACGTCGTGGCGGTTGGAGAGCGGCAGGAAATCGACGAAATCGCGCACCGCGACCAGCGCCTCAATGTCGTTCTCCAGCGCGAGATCGGCGACCGAGCTCCTCGTCGAATGCGTGATCGCGCCGCCGAGCTCTTCCTGCGTCACCACCTCGTTGGTCACGGTCTTCACCACGTCCGGCCCGGTCACGAACATGAAGGACGAATCCTTCACCATGAAGATGAAGTCGGTCATCGCCGGCGAATAGACCGCACCCCCCGCGCACGGCCCCATGATGACGCTGATCTGCGGCACGACGCCGCTCGCCAGCACGTTGCGCTGGAACACCTCGGCATAGCCGCCGAGGCTGGCGACGCCTTCCTGGATGCGCGCGCCGCCGCTGTCGTTGAGGCCGATCACCGGCGCGCCGACCTTCATCGCCATATCCATGATCTTGCAGATCTTCTGCGCGTGGCGTTCGGAGAGCGATCCGCCGAAGACGGTGAAATCCTGGCTGAACACGAACACCAGCCGGCCGTTGATCGTGCCCGATCCGGTGACGACGCCGTCGCCGGGGATCACCTGATCCTGCATGCCGAAATCGACGCAATTATGCTCGACGTACATGTCATATTCTTCGAAGCTGCCGGGATCGAGCAGCACCGCGACGCGCTCGCGCGCGGTCAGCCGGCCCTTCTTGTGCTGGCTGTCGATCCGGGCCTGGCCGCCGCCCATCGAGGCCTGGTGGCGCTTGTCTTCCAGCTTCTGCAACGTCGCGAGCATCTTCGTCCTTCGGGCACCGGATCTTCCATCCCGCCCTTTCCAGCCTTGCCGCCGTTACGCAAATGTGAAATTGCGAAGTTGCGAAGCGGGAGTTTGCAAATGGCGGTCAGGCTGCGGCGGTTCGCGGGCGCGGAGCTGCGCGCGCTGCGGTCCCGGCTGGCGCTGGGGCAGGCGACGATGGCGCGGCGGCTGGGGCTGTCGATCAGCTATCTTTCGCAATTGGAGAGCGACGATCGGCCGGTGACGGCGGCGGTG
>NZ_CAHJXD010000042.1 GCF_903644055.1 Sphingomonas bacterium
GGCGTCCTCAACCATATAGGTCAGCGAATCGAGCTCCTGCCGATACCGCCGCACCTGCCCCGCCGCCTGTGCCACCGGCTCCAGCTCGGCATAATCCTTGGAGAGCTTGACGAACTGGTCGGCGGCGAGATCGGCGCGCGACATCGACGCCTGCAACTCATCCCGCCGCGCCTCGATCTGGCGGATGCGCTCAAGGGGGATGGTGGTCATGTGGTCATGCCGACGATCAATGGACGGCCAATTGCCGTTTCGACCTTCTGCCTAAAGTCGGCATGAGCCTTGCTTAGCGATACGCCATCTTCGCGGATGAACATGAGGTGGGTAGCGCCCGCCTTCTTAGCCAGTTCGACATGCCGTTTTGCATTACCACGATATGCGGCCTGGACAGCAATGCCAGACTTCCGAAGCCTCATGGCCATTTCCGCCGCCTCGGCTTCGTACGCAGGCTTGTCCGGAACGACTGCAATCAATTCGACCATGCTCACTGGCTCTTCGATCAGCATCCCCAATCGCTCGATTCCAGCGGCCCAACCCACTGCGGGCGTGTGTTGGCCGCCAAGCGTTTCAATCAAGCCGTCATAGCGCCCGCCGCCCAGTACGGTGCTTTGCGCACCCAACCGATCGGTGACGAACTCGAACGCGGTATGCCGATAATAATCCAGCCCGCGCACAAGCCGGGCATTGCGCGTCCACGCCACGCCCGCCGCATCGAGTCCCCTGGTCACGGCTTCGAAGAACGCCCCCGCCTCGCTCGACATATGATCGTCGATGCTCGGCGCAACGTCGGCGATGGAGCGGTCGCGCGGGTCCTTCGAATCGAGGATGCGCAGGGGGTTCTTCGCCAGCCGCTCGACGCTCTCTTCCGAAAGCGCATCGCGCGCGCCCTCGAAATGCGCCACCAGCGCCTGCCGCCAGGCATCGCGCGTCGCGCTGTCCCCCAGCGTGTTGAGCTGGAGCGTGACGCCATCGGCGATGCCCAGTTCGTTGAGCAACTGATCCGCGAATGCCAGCAGCTCGACATCCGCCGCCGGCTCGGCCGCGCCGATCACCTCGGCGTCGAGCTGGTGGAACTGGCGGAAGCGGCCCTTCTGCGGGCGCTCGTAGCGAAACAGGGGCCCGTGCGTCGCGACCTTGAGCGGCGCATAGTGCTGCCACCCCTCGGTCAGGTAGGCGCGCGCGATCCCGGCGGTGAATTCCGGACGCAGCGTCAGGCTGTCGCCGCCGCGATCCTCGAACGTGTACATCTCCTTCGAGACGACGTCGGTGGTCTCGCCGAGCGAGCGCGCGAACACCGCGGTCGCCTCGAAGACCGGCATCTCGATCCGCTGGAAGCCATAGAGCCTGCGCACGCGTTCGAACGTCTCGACCACCTTCGCGAAGCGCGCGGCGGTTTCGCCGAGCATGTCCTGCGTGCCGCGTATCGGGCGGGGGGTATCGATCTTCGCCATCTCCGCCGCGCCTCTAGTCGATGAATCTTTGGCGTAACAGCCTCTTGCCCCTGCTGCGCCGCAACACTAGGCGGGCGGCATGAACATCGAGCTCATCCCCATCGGCCGGAACCCCCCCGAAGAGATCAACGTCGTCATCGAGGTGCCCACCGGCGGCGAGCCGGTGAAATATGAGTTCGACAAGAAATCGGGCGCCTTGTTCGTCGATCGCATCCTGCATACGCCGATGCGCTACCCCGCCAACTACGGCTTCGTGCCGCACACGCTTTCGCCCGACGGCGATCCGCTGGATGCGCTGGTGATCGCGCGCTCGCCCTTCATCGCGGGCTGCGTCGTGCGCGTGCGCCCGATCGCCGTGCTCAAGCTGGAAGACGAGGCCGGCGGCGACGAAAAGCTCGTCTGCGTGCCCAGCGATTCGACCTTTCCTTATTACAGCAAGGTCCAGGAAAAGGACGATCTGCCCGAGATCGTGATGCAGCAGATCGAGCATTTCTTCACGCATTACAAGGATTTGGAAAAGACCAAATGGGTGCGGATCGGTGAGTGGGGCGATACCGCCGAGGCGCACCGCATCATTATCGAGGCGATCGAAGCGGCCGAACAGAAGAAGGCCGAGACCGGCGACGATGCCGGCGTGAAGCAACTGTGATGCGCCGGGGAGGGCTCGTTCTGGTCCTCCTCGCGACACCGGCGCTCGCAGCACCGCCGGCCGGCCCCGCCGAACAGGCGACCCGCGCCGCGCTCGCCCGCGTCGCGGCGAAGGACGGCACGATCCACGCCGTGATCGCCACCAACCCCGAGGCACTGTCCGAAGCCCGCGCGCTCGATCGCCAGCGCAGCGCGCGCGGCCCGCTGTTCGGCCGCCCGGTGCTGATCAAGGACAATATCGAGACGCGCGAGCAGCCGACCACCGCCGGCAGCCTCGCGCTCGCCGCCAACGATACCAAGCGCGATGCGCCGCTCGTCGCCCGGCTGCGCGCGGCGGGCGCGGTGATCTTGGGCAAGACCAACCTTTCCGAATGGGCGAACATCCGATCGAGCCACTCGATTTCCGGCTGGAGCGCGGTCGGCGGCCAGACCCGCAACCCC
>NZ_CAHJXD010000043.1 GCF_903644055.1 Sphingomonas bacterium
CCGACGCTGAAGAAGAAGCGGGACCCCGGCTCAAGGCCGGGGTGACGTTTCGGCTTGAACAGGACAGCCTCGGAGGCGATCCTCCCCTCGCAGGGGAGGATCCAGATCACAGGCCCGGCGGCATCCCCTGGCCCATGCCCTGCGGCATCGCCATGAAATCGTGCAGCGTGATATCGAACACCAGCACTGAATTGGCGGGGATCGGGCCGACTTCGCGATCGCCGTAGGCGAGCTGCGGCGGGATCCAGACGCGATATTTGGCGTTGCGCGGCATCAGCGTCAGCGCCTCGGCGAAGCCGGGCACGACCTGGCCCACCGGCATCGCCACGGGCTGCCCCGGCTTGCTGGCGTCGAAGACCGTGCCGTTCAGCAATCTGCCGGCGTAATCGACCTGCGCGACATCGGCGGTGGTCGGCGTCGCGCCCTCGCCCTTCTTGAGCACTTCATATTCGAGCCCGGAGGCGGTGGTCTTGACGCCCGCGCGCTTGCCGTTGGCCGCGAGGAACCGCTCCGGCGGCATCGCGGTGAGCACCGCCTTCTGCGTCGAAGCATAGGCGCCGCCGATCCCGGCGGCGATCAGCACCGCGATGCCGATCCACAAAGCGGTGATGCCGCTCTTCCCCACCGGGCGGAGCGGGACGGCGGTGACTTCGGTCATCGAAGCCTAGCGCGCCTGATCGCGCTCGACGCGCTTGCGCTCCAGCTTGCGGGCGCGGCGGATCGCGGCGGCGCGTTCGCGCGCGCGCTTCTCCGAAGGCTTCTCGTAATGACGGCGCAGCTTCATCTCGCGATAGACGCCCTCGCGCTGCAACTTCTTCTTGAGCGCGCGCAGCGCCTGATCGATATTGTTATCGCGAACGATGATCTGCATAAAAACTCATGTCTCCGGCAAGACCGATGCGTCCATCGGCCGGCAATAGCGATCTGCGCCACGGACGAGGCCCGCGTCGGGAAGCGGCGCCCCTATCAGCGGCCGCGTGATTCGACAAGCCTCAGCCGAAGCGAAACGCCGAAACGGTCCAGCCGATGACATGATCCCGGAACAAATGGTGCGCGGGATCGTCGGCGCCGGCTCCAAGCGCCACCATCAGCGGCAGCAGATGCTCCTCGCGCGGATGAGCATAGCGCGCCTCGGGCAGTTCCTCCCACGCCGCGATGCGCGCGCGCCTTTCCTCCGGGTCCGGATCGGTCGCCGCATCGACCAGCGCCCGATCGAAATCGTCGGAGCGCACAGCGGCGCTGCCGTCGCGGGCGCGCATATTGTGAAAGCTCATCCCCGATCCGACGATCAGCACATCGTCGTCGCGCAGCGGCGCGAGCGCCTGCCCGACGGCGATATGCGCGGCAGGATCGAGATCGTGCCGCAGCGAAAGCTGGACGATCGGCAACTCGGCGGCGGGATCGACGACCTTCAGCGGCACGAAGACGCCATGATCCCAGCCGCGCCGCGTTTCGATGCCGGTGGGGAAACCCGCGGCCGAAAGCAGGCGCGCCACCTCCCCGGCCAGCTCCGGCGCGCCGGGGGCGTCGTGGCGCAGGCGGTAGGTCGGCTCCGGGAAGCCATGATAGTCGAACAGCAGATCGGGCCGCGCGCCGGCGTGCACCGTGAAGCCGCTCTCCTCCCAATGCCCCGAGACGATCAGGATCGCGCGCGGTTGCCGGGGCAGCGAGGGCAGGATCGCCGCGAGATGATCGCGCATTTCGCGCCACATCGGCGGGCAGCCGCCGTCGGGCTCCAGAAAAAAGCAGGGGCCGCCGCCGTGGGGAAGGAAAAGGCTGGGTTGACGCATAGCGACGAGATGGGAGGGCGCGCGGCGGTTTCCAATAGCGCCCGCGCTGCGCTATCGGCGCCCCGTGACCCGCTTCACCGTCAACGGCAATGCCGTCCACTACAAGATGGACCCCGCGACCCCCCTGCTGTGGGCGCTGCGCGACGCATCGAATCTCACCGGCACCAAATATGGCTGCGGGCTCGGCCAGTGCGGCGCCTGCACGGTGCATGTCGACGGCGTTGCCCACCGTTCATGTCAGGTGACGATCGGCGCGATCGAAGGAAGCTTCGTGACGACGATCGAGGGGCTCTCCCCGGATCGCGGCCACCCGGTCCAGCAGGCATGGGTGGCCGAGCAGGTTCCCCAGTGCGGCTATTGCCAATCGGGGATGATCATGGCCGCCGCCGCCCTGCTCGCGCACACGCCGCACCCGACCGACGGCGAGGTGGATCGGGCGATCACCAACCTCTGCCGCTGCGGCACCTATCCGCGCATCCGCCGCGCCATCCAGCGCGCCGCCGAGGTGATCGCCGGCGGCGATCCGATCACCGCCGCCCCGCCGCCCGAGATCAAGCCCGCCGACGCCGCCGCCGCGGTGCCCGCGCTGACGCCCTCGACCAAGCGCTAAAGTACTGTGAGGTCAGGTGACCTCGCCCCCCTCCAGGCTGCCCAAAGCTGTCGATTAGCTGACGAACAGCTTCAGGCAGCGCTCACCGCGACTCGGCCAGAAACGTCGTCATGCCGGGGCACAGAGCCGCCGGCCGAGGAGCGTGAAGGCCATGAAGACGTTTCGCACCGCATTGCTCGCCGCGGCGTTCACCGCCGCCATCCCGGCGCTCGCTTCGGCGCTGCCCGACGACCAGGACGCCGCACGCGGCGATCTGCGCCATCGCGACAATGGTGGCGAGCGCGGGGACCGTGGCGGTGGACGCCCGGATCGCGCGCAGGCGGCGCCCCAGCAAGCCGTACCCCAGCAGCAGGCAGAGCCGGCGCGTCAGGCGCAGGTCCGCGCGCAGGAAGTGCAGCAGCAGGCGGTGCCCGATCGCCGCAACTTCGAAGGCCGGGGCGGCCGGGATCAGCGCAACCTCGGCACGAACGATACTTTCCGTACCCAGCAGGCGCGGGGCGTGGACAATCGCGGCTTCGCAAATCGGGGCTTCGACAATCGCGGGCGCGACGATCGTCGCGGGCCGGACGGCAACAATGGCTTCCGCGCCGAGCAGGCGCGCGGCTATGCCGGCAACGGCAATCGCGGCGGCGACTGGCGCCGGGACCAGCGCTACGACTGGCGCGGCTATCGCAACCAGAACCGCGAGATCTTCCGCGCCTCGCGCTATATCGCGCCGCGCAACTGGGGCTACGGCTACCGCCGCTTCGATATCGGCTTCCGGCTGCCGCCGTTCCTGTTCGCGCAGAATTACTGGATCACCGATCCCTGGGCCTATCGCCTGCCGCCGGCCGACGGCCCGTATCGCTGGGTCCGCTATTATGACGACGTGCTGCTGATCGACCTTCGCAGTGGCCAGATCGTCGACGAGATCCCCGGCTTCTTCTGGTGACCGCCCGTTGAGCCGGGGACCCGGCGGCCGCCCCCAGCTGGCCGCCGGGAAATTCGACACAGAGAGCTTCGAGCGCCGGTTTTTTCCGGCCGATACAAGGAGAAGATGATGCGTAAGCTTATGATCGCCGGCCTGATCGCCGCCACGCTGGCGCCCGCGATGGCCTCGGCCCAGAATCAGGATTATCGCGACAACCGCCGCGACGTCCGCCAGGAACAGCGCCAATATGATCGCCAGGAACAGCGCCAGTACGATCGCGGCGCGCGTCCGGGCGTAGGGCGCGAGGATTGGCGCGACTATCGCGGCCGCCATCCCGAAATCTATCGCGGCGCGCGTTATGTCGGGCCGCGCGGCTATGCCTATCGCCCGGTCTCGGTCGGCTACCAGTTCCAGCCGAGCTATTATGATCGCCGCTACTGGATCGATGCCTCCCGCTATCGCCTGCCGATCGTCGGCGGAAACGAGCGCTGGGTGCGGTACGACCGCGACGTGGTGCGCATCGATCTGCGCTCGGGCCGCGTCCTCCAGGTCTACGGCGGCTTTTTCTACTGAGTTTACAAGGTGTACGTAGCGTAGCGTACGGGCGGCCCGGGTGGGAAACCATCCGGGCCGTTTCTTGTCGGTCGGCAAAGCTGAGCCGGCCGCGCCTTAAAGGCTGTCCCGTTCAAGCTTAAACGTCACCCCGGCCTTGAGCCGGGGTCCCGCTTCTTCTTCAGCCTCGGCATCAACAGACCTGCGGGATATGGTCTGGCGGATGCTATCCGACCGGCTATTGTCGAAGCCGGCGAAGTTGCCCGTCAGCAAGGGATTGCCAGGGATGGAAGCGGTATCTCGCCGGACGATGCTGGCCGGTACGGGTGTCATGGCGACAGCCTTGTTCTCGAACGGGGGCGCGCCCGCCTACGCCGCCGATCCGCCGGAAAAGCCGCTCGCACGCGCCGCGACGACTCCGGATGCCGCACTGGCGCTGCTGGAGAGCGGCAATGCGGCATTCCTGCGCGGTGCGTCGACCGACAAGGACATCAGCCCCAAGCGCCGGCTCGAACTCGCCGCCGGCCAGGCGCCGTTCTGCGCCTATGTGTCCTGTTCGGACAGCCGCGTGCCCCCCGAACTGCTGTTCGGCCGCGGCCTTGGCGAACTGTTCATCATCCGCAACGCGGGCAACACCGTCGACACCGTGGCGATGGGCTCGATCGAATATGCCGTGGCCGAACTGGGCGTGCCGCTGGTCGTCGTGATGGGACATGAATCCTGCGGCGCGGTGAAGGCGGCGATGGCGGTGGTCGAAAAGAACGCCCGCTTCCCCGGCGCGATCGGCAACATGATCGAACCCATCATCCCGGCGGTTCTCCAGAGCCGCGGTCGACCCGGCGATCCCGTGACCAACGCCGTGAAGGAAAATGTGCGGCGCGTCGTCGGCGTCCTGCGCAGGGAATCGGATCCGATCATGCTTGCCCCGCAGGCGGCGGGGAAGCTCAGGGTCGTCGGCGCCTATTACGATCTGTCCACCGGTCACGTCGACTTCTTCGATCGCGGTTGAAGCAAGCCGATCCGCATCGTCGGTCGAGATCGTCCTGGAAATTACGATTTCGATCCGACGTCAGCGAATCCTGCCGAACGGCAGCAGCTTGCGCGCCAGCGCCGCCGCCGCCTTGCCGTCGCCGGCGCGCAGCGGAAGCAGCATCGCCTCGGCGTCGCGCTTGACGATGCGATCGAGCGGGGTCGGCGCGGGGGCCGCCGCCGCCTGCTGCGCCAGCGCCAGCGCGACATCGACATCGGCCGGATCGAGCCGGATGCGCATCATCGCCGCCAGCCCCTTGAAGAAAGCGCGATCGCCGCCCAGCGCGACCGCCTTGTTGACCGCGTCGAGCCCGACATCCTTCCTCGCGTCCAGCACGGTCTTGGCCAGGAAGCCCGCGGCGATCGTATCGAGATGCCAGCCGCCGATCGCGAGCTGGAATTCGGGATCGCGCGGATTGGCGGCGACCAAAGCCTCGAACATCTTGCGCGACTCGCGGGCGTCGCCCGGCTTCTTGGTCAGCGCCGCGCGATAGCCGATCGCCATCGCATGCTGGAGCAGGCCCTCGCGGCTGTTACGCTGCGCCGCCAACAGGGCTTCGGACTGGGCGGCCGCCTGATTGACCAGCGCCAGCGCCTGCTGCCTGTCGGTCGATTGGAAGGCGGCGGCGGTGAGCAGATCGCGCGGCGTCGCCGCCTGCCCCGGCGCGACGATCGCGGCGGCGGCGATTACGCACACCAAAGGCTCGAAGCGCATCATAGTCTCCTCATGCCAGAACCAAAGCCCCGGCGGCCCGAAACGATCCCCCGCCGTGCATCGGCGAACAGGTGCGCCGGCGCGCGCGCTGGGCTATCAGCCGGCGCATGATCGCACCACGCCCCATCATCCTTGCCGCGCTTTTGCTGGTCGGCGGATGCGTCGGACGCACGATCGACGCCCCGAGCCTGCAACCGCGCGCGATCGAAAAGGAACCGGTGCCCGTCCCCGACGAGGCCCGAGAGCCGATCTCCGCGCTCGATCCTGCGCTCGCGGCAAGGATCGGGGCGCTGCTCGATCAGGCGCAGGCGGCGCACGCCGGATTTCAGCGGATCGAGGCGCACACGGCGGCGATCGTCTCCCGCGCCGCCAACGCGCCCGCTGGCAGCGAGCCATGGACGGCCGCGCAGCAGGAGGTGAGCGCGCTCGATACCGCGCGCGGCCTGCTGCATGCGGTCGAGGCCGACGTCGATCTGCTGCGCGCCGATCCGGCCAATGCCGCCGCCGCCAATCGCGCGGCGATCGACGCCGCCGGAGCGAAGATCGCGGCGCTCACCTCGGACGAGAATACCGCCGTCGCGGCGCTTTCGGCCAGGTTGCGCCCGTAAAGCCGATCACGCGCCCAGCAGCCGGGCGGCGTGGAGCGCATGATAGGTGAGCACGCCCGCGCAGCCCGCGCGGCGGAAGGCCGTCAGCGTCTCCAGCACCATCGCGTCGCGATCGGCGGCGCCCGCCGCGACCGCCGCCTCGATCATCGCATATTCGCCCGATACCGCATAAGCGAACACCGGCACTTGGAAGCGCTCCTTCACGCGGCGGACGATATCGAGATAGGGCAGGCCCGGCTTGACCATCACCGTATCGGCGCCCTCGGCGAGATCGAGCGCCACTTCGCGCAAGGCCTCCTCGGCATTGGCGGGATCCATCTGATAGCCGCGCTTGTCGCCCTTGAGCAGCCCGCGCGATCCCACCGCGTCGCGGAACGGCCCGTAAAAGGCCGAGGCATATTTGGCGGCATAGGCCATGATCTGGACGTCGTGGAACCCCTCGACCTCCAGCGCCTGCCGGATCGCGCCGACGCGGCCGTCCATCATGTCCGACGGCGCGATGATGCCGGCGCCGGCGCGCGCCTGCACCAGCGCCTGATCGACGAGCACCGCCATCGTCTCGTCGTTGAGGACGCGGCCGGCATCGTCGACGATACCGTCGTGCCCGTGCGCGGTATAGGGATCGAGCGCGACATCGGTGAGCACGCCGATCTCCGGCACGGCATCGCGGATCGCGCGGATCGCGCGGCACATCAGATTGTCGGGATTGAGCGCCTCCTCGCCCCGCGCGCTGCGCAGCGCCCTCGGCGTGTTGGGGAAGAGCGCGACGCAGGGGATGCCCGCCGCCGCCGCTTCCCGCGCGCGCGCCACGACGCGATCGACCGACCAGCGCGAGACGCCGGGCAGCGACGGGATCGGTTCCTCGACCCCGGTTCCATCGGTGACGAACAGCGGCCAGATCAGGTTGGCCGGGCCGAGCGTCGTCTCCGCGACCATCGCCCGGCTCCAAGGGGAAGAACGCGTGCGTCGGAGACGGAGGGCGGGATAGGGCGCGTGGTTCATGACTGAGACTCTAGCGGCTTCGGCGACCCCGGTGAACCATATCGCGCCGATGCGCCGATCCGATCGATCTGGGACTTGATTGCAGCGCAGCATTAACGCATCCTCAACCCTGTTCCGGCTAGGCCGGAGCCCCAGCAACCAGCGATCCGGGGGGATCAAAAGATGCTCGAATTCGCAACGCTGACCTATGGCATGCTGGCGAGCTTCGTCGTCGCCAGCGCATCACGCAACCGCCGCGAGGCGCGCACCGACCCGCTGATCCTCACCGTGTTCGCATGGGTCCTGCTGTCCTTCTCGGGTGCGACGGGCGCGATGCTGCTCGGCTATGCCGCGCTCCGGGCCGCCGGTGCCGCCGGTGCCGCCTGAAACTCGCCCTTTCGCGAGTTTCCAAACAAACCCGGGGCGCGTGACGCCGTGCGCCTGCTGCTCTTCGGTCCGGGCTATGTCGGGCGGCGGATCGCCGCCGCGTTCGAGGCGGAGGGTGCTGCGGTCTTCGCGATCGGCCGCGACGGCGATGCCACCGCGCTGATCGGCGCGGCGACGCACATCGTCTCGACCGTCGCGCCGGAAGCGGGGGCGGACCAGATCCTGCGCCGCCACGGTGCCGCGCTGGCCGCGTCTCCGGCGTGGAAGGGCTATCTTTCCTCGACCGGCGTCTATGGCGATTGCGCGGGCGCGTGGGTGGACGAAGGCGCGCCGCTCAGGGGCCGCCGGGCGGAGCGCAACGCGGCGGATCGCGCGTGGCAGGCGATCGGCGCATGCGTCTTCCGCCTGCCCGGCATCTACGGCCCGGGCCGCTCGATCCTCGATCGGATCGCGAGCGGCGCCGCGCATCGCATCGACCTGCCCGGACAGGTGTTCAGCCGCGTCCATGTCGACGACATCGTCGATGCCGTGGCGCTGGCGGCGCGGACGATGGAGGCGGGCGTCTTCAACCTCGGCGACGATCTGCCGGCGCCGCAGAATGCGCTAGTCGAGCTCGGCTGCGCGCTGCTCGGCGCGCCGCTGCCGCCGTTGCAAAGCCTCGCCGACGCCCGGCTCTCGCCGGCGGCGCGCGCTTTCTACGAGGAGAATCGCCGGGTCGCGAACGGCAAGGCCAAGCGCCTGCTCGGCTGGCGCCCGCGCCATCCGGACTATCGTTGCGGCCTGCGCGCGCTGCGCGGCGCGACGGGTGCGGTCAGCCCGGCGGCGTCCCGTTGAGCGCGAGGGCTTCGCCGGCGAGATACAGCGAGCCGCCGATCAGGATCGTGACCGGGCCATCGGCTTCGGCGGCGATCGCGCGGAGGGCCGCCTCAGGGTTGCCCGCAGCGCCCACGGCGAGGCCGAGCGCGGCGGCGGCGGCGGCGATCGCATCGGGCGCATGCGCGGCGTGGCCGGAAACCGCGATCGGGTGGATCACGGCCTTGCTCCCCGCGAAGGGCTCGAGGAAACCCGGCAGATCCTTGTTGGCGAGCATGCCGAGCAGGATGTGGAAGCGCCGCCCGGGCGCGAGGCGATGGCGGAAGAAGTGCGCGATCGCGCGCGCGGCGGCGGGGTTGTGCCCGCCATCCAGCCAGAGCTCGGTATCGTCGGGCAACAGCGCGACGAGGCTGCCGCCGGTGAGGCGCTGGAGACGCGCGGGCCATTCCGCCCAGCCCATCGCCGCGCGCAGCGCCGGGGGCGGGATGGCGAGCGTCCGCTGATGCCGCAGCATCGCCACCGCGAGCGCTGCATTGACGGCCTGATGCGCGCCGGGCAGGCGCGGCAGCGGCAGATCGAGCGCGCCGGCCGCATCTTGGTAATGCAGCTTGCCGCCGCTCGCGCTCGCATTCCAGCCGCCGTCGCGCGCGATCCAGGGCGCGCCCGCCGCGCGCGCCGCCTGGCCGATGCGGTTGGCGATGCGCGCGGGATAATGGAGCGTGACGAGCGGCACGCCCGGCTTGGCGATCCCGGCCTTTTCGGCGGCGATCTGCTCGATCCGATCGCCGAGGAAGGCCTGATGATCGATCCCGAGCTGCGCGATCCCGCACACGAGCGGCGCGGCGACGACGTTGGTGGCGTCGAGCCGGCCGCCGAGCCCGACCTCGACGACGCAGGCGTCGGCCGGCGTTCGGCTGAAGGCAAGGAAGGCCACGGCGGTGGTGACCTCGAAGAAGCTTGCGCCGATGTCCGCGCCGATATCGAGCACCTCGCCGAGCAGTTCGGCGAGCGGCGCATCGTCGATCAGCGTGCCCGCGAGGCGGATGCGTTCGTTGAAGCGGACGAGATGCGGGCTGGTATAGACGTGCGTCTGGAGGCCCGCCGCCTCGATCGCGGCGCGCAGGAAGGCGCAGGTCGATCCCTTGCCGTTGGTGCCGGCGACATGGAGCACCGGCGGCAGCGCGCGCTCCGGATTGCCCAGCCGATCGAGCAAGGCGGTGATCCGTTCCAGCCCCAGGATGTCCGCGCCGGGCGACAGCGCCCATAAGCGATCGAGCTGGCGCTGCACCGCGGGATCGGCGGAGGTGGCCTGGTCCACCTATCTGCCCCCCCGCCCGGAAGCGGGAGGGGAGGAAGGGGTCACGCCGCCACGGACGGGCATAGATAGCCGATCAGCGTCGCCAGCTCGGCGCGGAGCTCGTGGCGATGGACGACGCGATCGAGCATCCCGTGTGCGAGCAGATATTCGGCGCGCTGGAAGCCCGGCGGCAATTTCTCGCGGATCGTGCTTTCGATCACGCGCTGCCCCGCGAAGCCGATCAGCGCGCCAGGCTCGGCAAGCTGGACGTCGCCCAGCATCGCATAGGAAGCGGTGACGCCGCCGGTGGTGGGATCGGTCATCACGACGATATAGGGCAGCCCCGCCTCGCGCAGCCGCTGGATCGCCACCGTGGTGCGCGGCATCTGCATTAGGCTGAGGATGCCCTCCTGCATCCGCGCGCCGCCGGCGGCGGTGAAGATGATATAGGGCGCGCGATCGGCGATCGCGGCCTCGACCCCCGAAACGAACGCCGCGCCCACCGCCAGCCCCATCGATCCACCCATGAAGGCGAAATCCTGGACGCCGACGATCGCCTTCAGCCCCTCGATCCGCCCGCTGGCGTTGATCAGCGCGTCGGTCTCGCCGGTGGCGGTGCGCGCCGCCTTGAGCCGTTCGACGTAGCGCTTCGAATCGCGGAACTTGAGCGGATCCTCGCGCACCGCCGGGCTCGGCAGCGGCACGTAGAGTCCACCGTCGAACAAGGCATCGAAGCGCGCGTCGGGGCCGATGCGGCCGTGATGATCGCACTTCGGGCAGACCGACTGATTCTCCTCATATTCCTTGATGAATACCATCGTCCCGCAGCTCGGGCATTTGTGCCAGAGATTGTCGGGGGTCTCGCGCTTCTGGATGAAGGGGATCGAGTTGCGGACCTTGTCGAGCCAGCTCATGCCGCGACCTCCTCCCGGCTCCGCAGCGCCGCCGCGAGCCCCGCGACGATCGCGCCCGCCGCCGCCGCCGGGTCTTC
>NZ_CAHJXD010000044.1 GCF_903644055.1 Sphingomonas bacterium
TCGGCCCGCAGCGTCGCGCCGTCGAGGTCGATCCGCTCGGCATCGCCGCCCAGCGCCGCGCCCAGCCGGTTGGCGAGCGCCCGCGCACCCGCCTGATCCTCGCCGTGGAGCAGATAGAGCCGAACGCCCGCGTCCGCCGAATCGAGCGCGCGGACGAGGCGGGCCTCGGCGGGCTTCATGGCTGGGGCGGGGCGCCGCTGCGCTGGATGTAGAGCGCCAGCCGCGCGATGATCTGATCGGCGACCTCGCCCGAAAGCCGCTCCAGTGCGGTCTGCTCGGCGGCGATCACCGCATATTCGGAGGTGACGACATCGATGCCCGCGTCCGATCCGGCGGTGGCATCGACCAGCACCGTCCCCGCCGCGGCATCGACCAATTTGTAGCGCGCGCGCAGCGTCCGCCGCTCCCGCGTGACCGTATTGTCCTGCTGGACGCCGAACCCGAGGATCTGGTCGTTGAGCTCCACCTCGAGCCGATAGCGCGGGCTCGCCTTGGGCGCGACGCCGAGCCGATCGAGCAGCGCGGTGCGGACCAGCCAGCCGTTCTTGCCGCCGATCGCGCCGACCTCGACCTGCCCCAGCCCCTTCGCCACCGGCCCCGATCCCCCGCCCGCATAGAGCGGATGCAGCCCGCAGCCGCCCAGGATCGGCATGCACGCGAGCAGCAAGGCGGCGCAGCACCTCATGCGACGAGATTCACGAGGCGATCGGGCACCGCGATGACCTTCTTCGGCTCCGCGCCCGCGAGGGTCGCCTGCACCTTAGCATTGGCCCGCGCCATCGCCTCCAGTTCCTCGCGCGAAGAGCCCTTCGGCGCCTGCACCGTATCGCGTAGCTTGCCGTTGACCTGGAGCGCGATCGTCACCTGCGTGTCGACGAGCATCGCCGGATCGACCTCGGGCCATGCCGCATCCGCGACCAGCCCCTCGCCACCGCCGCGCGCCCACGCCTCCTCGGCGATATGCGGCACCATCGGCGCGGCGAGCAGGACCAGCGCCCGCACCGCGGCATTGCGCGACGGCGAAGGCCTGGCCTTCTCGATCGCGCCGACCAGCTCGTAGAGCTTGGCCACCGCCTTGTTGAACGACAAAGCCTCGATATCGACCGCCACCCCCGCGATCGTCCGATGCAGCTTGCGCGCCAGCTCCAGCTCCTCCCCGGCATGGGGAAGAGAACCGTCCGAAAGCTGATGAAGGGGGCTCGCAACGTGCACACCATCGACCGCGTCAGGCAGCAGCCGCGTGATCTTCCACAGCCGCTGAACGAACCGCCCCGCGCCCTCGATCCCCGCCTCGCTCCACGGCAGATCGCGCTCGGGCGGGCTGTCGGAAAGCATGAACCAGCGCACCGCGTCCGCGCCGTAGCGATCGACGATCGGCCCCGGATCGACAGTGTTCTTCTTGGATTTGGACATCTTCTCGATACGGCCGAGCGTCGCCGCCTCGCCGGTCGCGATCACCTTGCCGTCGGCGACCTCGGACGGCGCCAGCCACGCGCCGTTCGCATCGCGATACGTCTCGTGCGTCACCATCCCTTGCGTGAACAGGCCGGTGAACGGCTCGGCGACATCCAGCTTGCCGATATGCTTCAACGCCCGCGTCCAGAAGCGCGCGTAGAGCAGGTGGAGGATCGCATGCTCCACCCCGCCGATATATTGGCCGACGGGCAGCCATTTCTCGGCCACCGCCTTGTCGAAAGGCCTGTCGCCGGGCGCGCTGGCGAAGCGGATGAAGTACCAGCTCGAATCGGCGAACGTATCCAGCGTGTCGGTCTCGCGCCGCGCGGGCTTGCCGCATCGGGGGCAATCGACATGCTTCCACGTCGGATGACGATCGAGCGGATTGCCCGGCACGTCGAAGCTCACATCCTCGGGCAGCACCACCGGCAGTTGCGCGCGCGGCACCGCCACCGGCCCGCAATCCTCGCAATGGATGATTGGGATCGGGGTGCCCCAATAGCGCTGGCGGCTCACCCCCCAGTCGCGCAGGCGGAACACCGTGGTGCCCTCGCCCCAGCCTTCGCCTTCGGCGCGCGCGATCACCGCCGCCTTGGCCTCCTCCGAAGCCATGCCGTCGAGGAAGCGCGAATTGACGATCACGCCGGGCGCGGTGTCCGCCTCGTCATGGATCGGCGTGTCCCTGTCCTCCGGCGAGGCCGCGACGACCCGCGTCACCGGCAGCATATATTTGCGCGCGAAATCGAGGTCGCGCTGGTCGTGCGCGGGCACGCCGAACACCGCGCCGGTGCCATAGTCCATCAGCACGAAATTGGCGACGAACAGGGGCAGCCGCCATTCGGGATCGAGCGGATGCGTCGCCGTCAGCCCGGTATCGAACCCGAGCTTCTCGGCGGTCTCGATCTCGGCGGCGGCGGTGCCCGTCTTGCGGCATCGCTCGATGAACTCGGGGAGGCCGGAAGTTTTCTCCTTGAGCGCCTGTGCCAGCGGATGATCCACCGAGATCGCCACGAACGACGCGCCGAAGATCGTGTCGGGCCGCGTGGTGAAGACTTCGACGCTATCGTCTCCCCTCCCGCTTGCGGGAGGGGTGAGGGTGGGCTCGCACTCACCTTCCGCGATGCCGTTGGTGTATGTCGCCCCACCCCCGGCCCCTCCCGCAAGCGGGAGGGGAGACGATAGCGCAAACCGGAACCGCAGCCCCCGAGACCTGCCGATCCAGTTGGCCTGCATCAGCTTCACCTTGTCGGGCCAATGCGGAAGCGAGCCCAGCCCCTCGAGCAGATCGTCGGCGAACTGCGTGATCTTGAGGAACCATTGGTTGAGCTTGCGCCGCTCGACCAGGGCCCCTGATCGCCAGCCGCGCCCGTCGATCACCTGCTCGTTGGCGAGCACGGTCATGTCGACCGGATCCCAGTTGACCGCGCTTTCCTTGCGGGAGACGAGCCCCGCTTCGTAGAAATCGAGGAACAGCGCCTGCTCCTGCCCGTAATATTCAGACTCGCAGGTCGCCAGCTCGCGGCTCCAGTCGAGCGCGAACCCCAGCCGCTTCAGCTCGGCGCGCATCGCGGCGATGTTGGCGCGCGTCCAGTCGCCCGGATGCACGCCCTTCTCCATCGCGGCATTTTCGGCGGGCATGCCGAACGCGTCCCACCCCATCGGGTGCAGAACCTCCATGCCCCGCATCCGCCGGAAGCGCGCGAGCACGTCCCCCATCGTATAGTTGCGGACGTGCCCCATGTGGATGCGTCCCGAAGGATAGGGAAACATCTCGAGCACATAGCTCTTGGGCTTGGTGCTGTTGTCGTCGGCGTGGAAAGTGCCGCGCGCCGCCCATTCGGCCTGCCAGCGCGCATCCGCGCTCGCGGCCTCGAAACGCTCGCTCATAAGGCCGGGATCAGCCCGCGGCGGCGTTGCGGCGAAGGTCGCGCGCCTTCTGGAGGATGATCTCTTCCAGCCGCTGGTTGGTGCCAGCCTGAACCGACGTATCGGACCATTGCCCGCCCTGAAGGAGCTGCCGCGCGGCGGCAACGCGCACGGCGTCGGCCCGCAGATCCTGGTCGAGGATCGAGACCGAGACCTTCATCCGCTCGTTGGGCACCGCCGGGTTCACATACCAGTTGGTGACGATCACGCCGCCGTTCGAATCGGTCTGCGCGATCGACATGAAGGACAATGTGTCGAGCGCGGCGCGCCACAGATAAGCGTTGGTGCCGATCGTGGTGACGCGCGCCGGCGCGAGCCTGGCGACGCTCATCTTGCCCGCGCGCTCGCGATGCGCGCAGCCGGCAAGCGCGGTGCCGAGCGCGAGGACGATGGCGAGACGGGGCACACGAGGCATGGAGAGACCTTGAAATGGAACGCCGAAGGCAGGCGCCGCCGTTATAGAAGCTGCCGCCGCCCCCGCAAGCGCGACCCGTCGCATCCTGTGAACCCGATAATTATGGGAGTCTGTGGATAAGAGGCAACAGGCTGAAAAGATTCCGTAACGTTAAAGGAACAAGGCAGCGCGTGCATGGTAGCGGCATTGATCGCCAATAGGCATATGGGGGTGCGATGGTTCGGCTGACGACAGGATTCGGGGCTATGGGGGCGTCCGCGCTCGCGGCGCTGCTGTGTCTTGCGCCCGCCGCCGCCGATGCCAAGCCCCGCAAGGCCGCGCCGCATGCGATCGGGCCGTCGGCGGGCTTCGGCGCGTTCACGCCCGCCGC
>NZ_CAHJXD010000045.1 GCF_903644055.1 Sphingomonas bacterium
GGGGGGGGGGGGGGGGGGGGGACCGCTCGCAGAGTGAGTGGTGGAGGGGACTCCCTGCAGCGCGCGATGCCGGTGGTGAGCCCCCTCCACCAGCCTGAGGCTGGTTCCCCTCCCGTATCGGGAGGATTTCGGGGTTCGAGCGCAAGCAACGGGAGGCAGGTCCGGCTCGCATCGTCTACCGGCAGAAGGCACATAGAGGAATCGACATGCCCTACTTCACCAAGCCGGTCGCAACCCCGGTCGGCACGCTCACGCTCGTCGCCAGCGACGTCGGGCTCGCCGCGATCCTGTGGGAAGATGACGATCCCGCGCGCGTCCGCCTGGTCTCGCCGGTCGAGGATGCCGCGCACCCGATCCTGGTAGAGACCGAGCGCCAGCTCGCCGACTATTTCGCGGGCAGGCGCCATGCCTTCACCGTGCCGCTCGATTTCAACGGCACCGCCTTCCAGAAAAAGGTGTGGGCGGCCCTGCTCGATATCCCGTTCGGCGAGACGCGCAGCTACGGCGCGATCGCGCGCGCGATCGGCCACCCCACCGCCGCGCGCGCGGTCGGCGCCGCGAACGGCCGGAATCCGATCTCGATCATCGCGCCGTGCCACCGCGTGATCGGATCGAATGGCGCGCTCACCGGCTTCGCGGGCGGGCTCGCCGTCAAGCGGCATCTGCTGGCGCTGGAACGCGCCGCCTGACGCCGCATGCTTGCCAGCGCCCAGGCCGCCGTCTAATCATAAGCCCGCTCCGCCTTTCCGAAACGGCGGTCATGCGGGTGTAGCTCAATGGCAGAGCAGAAGCTTCCCAAGCTTACGACGAGGGTTCGATTCCCTTCACCCGCTCCAGCTTCCCCATGGTACGCACGATAGCGGATCATCGCAGACCGCCGGGGCCGGGAGATTTTCGATGCGTGTGGTGCGGTGGTTCTGGAAGCTGCTCGTCGGCATCAAGGACGCGCTCGCGCTTCTGTTCCTTTTGCTCTTCTTCGGCATCCTGTTCGCGGCGCTGAGCGCGCGGCCCAATCCCGCGCTGGCGCGCAGCGGCGCGCTCGTCCTCAAGCTCGACGGTGCGCTGGTCGAGCAGCCCGCCGATGCCGATCCGCTTGTGCTCGTTTCGGGCAACACGCCCGCCGCGCGCGAGCTCAGGCTGCGCGACGTGATCCGCGCGCTCCATGTCGCGGCGACCGATGCGGCGGTGAAGACCGTCGTGCTCGATCTCGATCGCTTCGCCGGCGGCGGGCCCGCGGCGATCGCTTCGGTGGCGGAGGCGATCGACGGCATCCGCCGCGCCAACAAGCCCGTGCTCGCCTACGCCACCGGCTATATGGACGGCGGCTATCTGCTCGCCGCGCACGCCAGTGAGCTGTGGGTCGATCCGATGGGCGCGGTGCTGATCGCCGGGCCGGGGCGGCCGCAGCTTTACTACAAGGGGCTGCTCGACAAGCTCGGCGTCACCGCACACCTCTACCGCGCGGGCAAATATAAGTCGGCGGGCGAGCCTTATATCCTGACCGGGCAATCGCCCGAGGCACGCGCCGCCAACCAGGCGCTGGCGGATTCGCTGTGGACGACATGGCGCGACGATGTCGCCCGCGCCCGGCCGCAGGCGAAGCTCGCCGCTTACGTCGCCGATCCCGCCGCGACGATCGTGCCCGCGGGCAGCAATGCGGCGGGCGCGCTCAAGGCCGGGCTGGTCGATCGCATCGGCGACCGCATCGCCTTCGGCAAGCGCGTCGCGGCACTGGCGGGCGACGCGCCGAAGCCCCGGCCCGGCGACTATGCGGCGCTTCCCCTCGCCAGCTATCTCGCCGCGCATCCCGAGCCCGCCGCCGGCGCGGTCGGCGTGCTGACGATCGCGGGCGAAATCCTCGATGGCGAGAAGGGGCCGGGCACCGCCGGCGGCGATACGATCGCGCGGCTGCTGCTCGACGAGCTGGCGAAGAAGCGGATCAAGGCGCTCGTCGTCCGCGTCGATTCGCCGGGCGGATCGGTTACCGCCTCGGAGCGCATCCGCTCGGCGATCCTCGAGGCCAAGGCGCAAGGCCTGCCGATCGTCGTATCGATGGGTTCGGTCGCGGCGTCGGGCGGCTATTGGGTCTCGACGCCCGCCGAGCGCATCTATGCCGAACCCGCGACGATCACCGGATCGATCGGCGTGTTCGCGCTGCTGCCGACCTTCGAGGGCAGCCTCGCCAAGCTCGGCCTCTCCGCCGACGGCGTCGCCACCACCCCGCTCAGCGGCCAGCCCGACATCTATCGCGGCATCAGCCCCGCGTTCGAGCGGCTGTTGCAGGCGAGCATCGACGATATCTACCGCCGCTTCACCGGCCTCGTCGCCACCGCGCGCCACCTGACCCCCGCGCGCGTCGACGAGATCGGCCAGGGCCACGTCTGGGCGGGCGGCACCGCGCGTCAGCTCGGGCTGGTCGATCGGTTCGGTTCGCTCGACGATGCGATCGCCTTCGCGGCGAGCCGTGCGGGCCTGTCCGATGCGGAGGGCAAGCCGCGCTGGATCGAGCGCGAACCCAACGGCTGGAAGGCGCTGTTCAAGAGCCTGACGCAACCCGGCGATCCCCCGGCGAGCGCCGCGATCGACCCGATCGGCGAAATCGCGCGCCAGCCGCAGGATGCGATGGCGCGCGCGCTGGGCGAGGTGATGGCGCTGCTGCAAGGCCCGGCGGTGCAGGCGCGGTGTCTGGAATGCGCGGCTTATGGAGCCGGCCCCACCGCCGACATGCACATGCTGACGCCGCTGCTCCTGGCGAAGAACGGCCTCTGACCTGCGCTGGGTCTATTCTGTTCAAGCTGAACGTCACCCCGGCCTTGAGCCGGGGTCCCGCTTCTCCTTCAATGTCGGCAGGCAGCGGGACCCCGGCTCAAGGCCGGGGTGACGAG
>NZ_CAHJXD010000046.1 GCF_903644055.1 Sphingomonas bacterium
GGCCTTGAGCCGGGGTCCCGCTTCTTCTTCAGCGTCGGCCAAGCAGCGGGACCCCGGCTCAAGGCCGGGGTGACGAAGTTGAACATCGACAGGACAGACTCTAGCGGGCCGGTGCCGCCAAACGGAATCTAAGAGGAAGACAAGATGGCCGACTATGAAACCTTGCTCGTCGAGCGGCGCGATGCGGTGACGCTCGTCACGATCAATCGCCCGCAGGCGCTCAATGCGCTCAATCCGCAGGTGCTCGCCGATATGATCGCGGCGTTCGCGGCCTATGACGCCGATCCCGCGCAGCGCTGCCTCGTCGTCACCGGCTCCGAAAAGGCGTTCGCGGCGGGCGCTGACATCAAGGCGATGCAGGGCATGGGATTCGCCAAGGCCTTCGGCGAGAATTTCTTCGCCGATTGGGAAAAGATCACCCGGACGCGCAAGCCGTGGATCGCTGCGGTGGCGGGCTTCGCGCTCGGCGGCGGCTGCGAAGTCGCGATGATGGCCGATTTCATCATCGCCGCCGATACCGCGAGGTTCGGCCAGCCCGAGATCAAGCTCGGCGTCGCGCCGGGGATGGGCGGATCGCAGCGGCTGGCGCGCGCGGTCGGCAAGGCCAAGGCGATGGAGATGTGCCTCACGGGGCGGATGATGGACGCCGCCGAGGCCGAGCGTTCGGGGCTGGTCAGCCGGATCGTCCCCGCCGCCGATCTCGTCGAGGAAGCGCTGAAGACGGCGGCGGCGATCGCCGCGATGCCGCCGCTCGCCGCGATCGGAAACAAGGAGATGATCAACGCCGCGTTCGAGACCGATCTGGCGATGGGTATCCTCTTCGAACGCCGCTTGTTCAACGGCCTCTGCTCCACCGACGACAAGACCGAGGGCATGGCGGCCTTCGTCGAGAAGCGCGCGGGGAATTGGACGGGAAAGTAAGATGGCGAAGATCGGCTTCATCGGGCTCGGCAACATGGGCGGCGGCATGGCCGCGAACCTCGTCAAGGCGGGGCATCGGGTGAAGGCGTTCGATCTTTCGGACGCGGCGCTCGCCAGGGCCGAGGAGGCCGGATGCGCGCGCGCCCGCTCCGCCGCGGACGCGGTGTCCGATGCCGAAGCCGTCGTGACGATGCTGCCGGCGGGCAAGCATGTCCGTCAGGTCTATGGCGGCGAGATATTCGGCGCGGTGCCGCGAAACGCGATCCTGATGGATTGCTCGACGATCGACGTCGCGTCGGCCAAGGCGGTGATCGCCGAGGCGGCGGCCGGCGGCATCGCGATGGTCGACGCGCCCGTTTCGGGCGGGATCGCGGCCGCCGATGCCGGCACGCTCACTTTCATGGTCGGCGGCGAGGCGGCGGCGTTCGCGCGCGCCCGGCCGATCCTCGAAAGGATGGGCAAGGCGGTGATCCACGCGGGTGCTGCGGGCGCGGGCCAGGCCGCCAAGATCGCCAACAACATGCTGCTCGGCGCGACGATGGTCGCGACCTGCGAGGCCTTCCTCCTCGCCGAGAAGCTGGGGCTCGATCCGCAGACCTTCTACGATATCTCGTCCAAGGCATCGGGGCAGAGCTGGTCGATGACGAGCTATTGCCCGGTGGCGGGCGTCGGCCCCGAAACGCCCGCCGATCGCGGCTATCGGGGCGGGTTCGCGGCGGCGCTTCAGCTCAAGGACCTCAAGCTCGCGGTCGAGGCCGCGCACGGGGCCGATGCCAGCGTGCCGATGGGAAGCCTGGCGGAATCGCTCTACCAGGCGATGGTCAACGCCGGCGACGGCGGGCTCGACTTTTCCGCGATGATCCGCTTCCTCGACGGCAAGCGCGGCTGAGCACCCCCAGCGCGTCACCCCTTGGCCACCGTCGGCGTGAACAGATAGCCTTCGTTGCGGACGGTGCGGATCAGCTCGCCGCCGCCGCGCGTCTCGCCGAGCTTGCGGCGCAGGCGGCTGACCTGGACGTCGATCGCGCGATCATAATGATCGCTGTCCTCCCCGCGCGCATAATCGAGCAATTGGTCGCGCGTCAGCACGCGGCGCGGATGCTCGACGAACGCGCGCAGCAGGCGGAATTCGCCGTCGGTCAAGTTCACCATGCGATCGTCGGGATCGTAGAGCATCCGCATATCCATATCGATCCGGAAGCCCTGGAAGCGGCGCTGGTCGTGCACGTCCTCGGCGGCGGCGGGCGCGGCCGGCGATCGCGCGCCACCCTTTTCGCGCCGTCGCAGCACGGTGCGGATGCGCGCCAGCAGCTCGCGCGGATTGCACGGCTTGGCGAGATAATCCTCGGCACCCATTTCCAGCCCGACGATGCGATCGACGTCGCTGCCAACCGCCGAAAGCATGATCACGGCGGGCGCGTCCCTGCCCTGCAACGAGCGCAACGCGGTCAGCCCGTCCTCGCGCGGCATCATCACATCGAGCACGATCAGATCATAATGATCGACGGCCAGCTTCTCGCGCATCTCGATCGGATTGGCGGCGGTCGCGGTCTGGAAGCCGTGCTTGTCGAGAAAGGAGGAGATCAGCCGCCGGATGCCGGGATCGTCGTCCACGATCAGGATGCGGGTGGCGAGATCCATGTTCGGCATGATGGCGTTCATCTACGTCGAATGCCAGCCATGCGTTTTCGCCATATGTCTCGCGTGCTTCGCCGGTGCGCACCCGACGTCGAAAGGCCGAAATTTTCCTGCAACATTCGCATGGGAACGCGGAGCGTGACGATCCCGGCGCTTTCGTGGCATGAGCTGCCCGCATGAATTTGCGACGCCCACGGCTCGGCGGCCCGCCGCTTGCGCTTCAGATTCTCGCGCTGCTGCTCGGCGGGCTTCTCGTCGCGCAGGTGGTGACGTTGATCCTGACTTTGCTGCTGCCCCCCGCCCCGGCCGCGCAATATGGCCTTGCCGATATCGCCGCGCGGCTGGCCGGGGCCGAAGGCGGCGACGGCGCACGGGGCCTGCAACGGATCGTGCAGGGCGGGCCTCCCGATGTGGACGGCCCGGGCTGGCTGGTCTCCGATCATTCGCAGACCGAGCTGGCGCACCTGATGGGGGTCGAGCCGGCGCGCGTCAGCCTCGCTTTCTACACCCCCCTCCCCTTCGCGGGAACCGCCGCGCCGCGCGCCCTGGCGATGGCCAACGACGGCTTCGCCAATGACAGCTTCGTAAGTCCCGCTGCCTGGACGCCGAAGGCGCGGCCGGGATCGCTGCTGATCCTTGCGCAATTCTCGCCACCGGTAGGCGGGAGGGCGATGATGATGCCGGGCAGAACGGGCATCGTGGCACCGCCGCGCGATATGATCCCGCAAGGCACGTTCGGGCGCGGAGGACCGGGCCTCGGCCTCTCGCCCGGCGCGATCGGCGATCGGGCACGCTGGGAGCGCGAGCGCCCGCTGCTCGATTTCGCGCCGGGCGTGCCGAGGCGCGGCGAGATGGTGATTTCGGGAGATGGTGGAGCGGCGGTGCCGGCGCTGCTGAAGGGGCGCTCGAGCGTGGCGGCCGTCGCACCCACCGCGTCGCAGGCGGACGCTGCGATCGCCGCG
>NZ_CAHJXD010000047.1 GCF_903644055.1 Sphingomonas bacterium
GCGCACGACGTTGCCGGGCACCAGCACCGGGCGCAGCCGCCGCGAGCGCCCGCCGCGCACATAGCCCGCGAGCAGGCCGTGCTCGGCGGTCAGCGCGCGCACGATCGCGCCATGCTCGCCATGGGCCCGCACCGCGCAGACGATCGCCTCGGTTTCGATGTGCATCGGCGGGAGGTAGGCCGGTTGCGCGCCATCGTCACCCCGGCCGATCCCAAGCGGGATGGGATATCGGCCGGAGCGACAATCACGGGAAAGCCAAGCCACGGATACACGCGGCGATCCGCCGCTGGGACAGGCTTTAGTGGGCTTCGATGACCGTTCGGCTAAGCAGCAAGGTTAACCGCGCGCATGGAAGTGATCGTGGATCGCGCGCGCCATCGTCTCCGAGACGCCGGGCACGCGGCGCAGATCCTCCAGCGCCGCGCCGCGCACCGCCTTGGCCGTACCGAAATGCATCAGCAGCGCCTTCTTGCGCGCCGGGCCGATGCCGGGGACGTCATCGAGCGGGCTGGTCGTCATCGCCGCCGCGCGGCGGGTGCGGTGCGCGCCGATCGCGAAGCGGTGCGCCTCGTCGCGCAGGCGCTGGAGGTAGAACAGCACCGGCGATCCCGGGGGCAGCATCGATTCGCGGCCGTCGGGCAGATGGAAATGCTCGCGCCCGGCGTTGCGGTCCGGCCCCTTGGAGATGCCGACGATCGGCACGTCGTGGACGCCCAGCTCCTCCATCGTCCGATACACCGCCGAGACCTGCCCCTTGCCGCCGTCGATCAGCAGCAGATCGGGCCATTCGCCCGACTTGCGATCGGGATCCTCCTGCTCCAGCCGCGCGAAGCGGCGCTCCAGCACCTCGCGCATCATCGCGAAATCGTCGCCGGGGGCGGTCTCGGGGCGCTTGATGTTGAACTTGCGATACTGGCCCTTGCGGAAGCCCTCGGGCCCCGCGACGACCATCGCGCCGACCATGTTGGTGCCCATGATGTGGCTGTTGTCGTAGATCTCGATCCGGCCGGGCACCGCCTCCAGTGCGAACAGATCGGCGACCTCGCGGAGCAGCCTGGTCTGCGTCGCTCCTTCGGCAAGGCGGCGATCGAGCGCTTCCTCGGCGTTGCGCGTCGCCTGCGCGAGGAGGCGGCGCTGCTCGCCGCGCTGCGGCACCTTAAGCACCACCTTGCGCTCCGCCTTCTCGGCCAACGCTTCGGCGATCAGCGCCGCCTCGGGCAGCAGGCGATCGACGAGGACGAGGCGCGGGGGCGGCACCTCCTCGTAGAACTGCATCATGAAGCTGGTCAGCACCTCATCCTCGGGCACCTCGGCGGTGTGCGTCGGGAAGAAGGCGCGGTGGCCCCAATTCTGGCCGCCGCGGATGAAGAAGGCCTGGATGCCGATCTGCCCCTGCCGGCAGGCGAGCGCGAAGAGATCGGCGTCCTCGATGCCCTCGGCGTTGATCGCCTGCGTGCCCTGGATGAAGGTCAGCGCGCGCAGCCGATCGCGCATGATCGCTGCCGATTCGAAATCCATCGCCTCGGCCGCCGCCGCCATCTGGCCGCTGAGCTTCTGCTGGACCTTGGTCGATTTGCCGCAGAGGAAATCGGCGGCGTCGGCGACCAGCTCGGCATATTCCTCCTTGGCGATGCGATCGACGCAGGGCGCCGAGCAGCGCTTGATCTGGTGGAGCAGGCAGGGCCGCGTGCGGTTGGCGAAGAAGCTGTCGGTGCAGGAGCGCAGCAGGAACAGCTTCTGAAGCGCGGTCAGCGTCTTGCGCACCGCCCCCGCGCCCGCGAACGGGCCGAAATATTGCCCCGTGGCGCGGCGCGCGCCGCGATGGAGCTGGACGCGCGGGAAGGGATGATCCTCGCGCAGCAGGATGAAGGGGAAGCTTTTGTCGTCGCGCAGCAGCACATTGTAGGCGGGGCGGAAGCGCTTGATGAGCTGCGCCTCTAGCAGCAGCGCCTCGGCCTCGGTGTTGGTCGTCACCACGGTCATGCCGCGCGTCTGCGCGACCATGCGGGAGAGCCGCCGGGGGAGCCGCGCGACCTGCGTATAGTTCGACACCCGGTTCTTGAGCGCGCGCGCCTTGCCGACGTAGAGTACGTCGCCACGCGCATCGAGCATCCGGTAGACGCCGGGGCGCACCGGCAGCGTCTTGAGCACGTTGCGGATCGCCGCGACCCCCGCCTCGATATCGGGGGCATCGCTGCCGCGCACGGCATAGGTCGCTTTCTCTTCGTTGAAACGGTCAGCGGTCTCGGTCACCGAACTGATTTAGGAGCGGACCAGGCGAAGCGCCACACGATCCTCCCCTGGAAGGGGAGGTGGCAGGCGAAGCCAGACGGAGGGGTGTCGCGTTCTGGATAGGGCGACACCCCTCCACCATCCTGGGGATGGTCCCCCTCCCCTTGCAGGGGAGGATTGGGTACAGTCGCGCCATGAGCGAGGCGCCCGACATCCCCGAATCCTCCAACAGAACGCTCAACCGCGCGGTTGCCGCGACGGTAGTGGTGCTCAGCGTCTCGATGGCGCTGTGCAACATCAAGGACGGCAACATCGTCCAGAACATGCAGGCCGCGCAATCGACCAAGATCGATACGTGGAACGAATATCAGGCGACGCGGATCAAGCTCCACATGGAGGGGATGGCGGCGGCGAACGGCGGGCCGGCGGCGGCGCGCGCGGCCCTGGAGGGCGCCAAGTACATGCGCGAGTCGGGCGATCTCAGGAAGGCCGCGCAGGCGGCGCAGGACGATTACGACCATAACAATTACCGCGACGACCAGTTCGACCTTTCGGACGGCCTCGCCTCGATCGCGCTGGCGACAACGGCGATCGCCGCGCTCACCGAACTGTGGGGGCTGCTGTTCTTCGCCTGGGGCGCGGGCGGGATCTCGATCCTGTTCGCGATCGCGGGCTTCGCGCAGGTGCCGCTGCATCCCGATATGGTGATGGGCTGGCTGACGTAAAGGCGGCGTCTCCCCCAGAAGGAATCGTCATGCCAGCGTAGGCTGGCATCTCATGCTCAGGGGACGAGCACCCGATGTCACGAGATCCCAGCTTACGCTGGGATGACGGCAAGTTGGTGACGAGGGCGGCGTCGGAGAGCCTAGTTCAGCCGCTGCCCCAGCCCGGCGATCACCTTGTCGACCAGCGCCTTGTCGTTGCCCGCGTCGTGCGTGCCGGCGATGAGCGTCGCGGCGGCCGCGGCGGCGGCGGTCGCGGCCGCGGCGCGGAGCTCGGCGACCGCGGTGCGCTCGGCGCCGGCGATCTTGTCCTCGGCCATCTTGCCGCGCCG
>NZ_CAHJXD010000048.1 GCF_903644055.1 Sphingomonas bacterium
CCGCGCCGTTGCTGACGCTGCCGACGCCCGCCGCGCCCCGTAACACGCCGCAGCGGGAGACGGCCCCGGCGCCCGCGCCGATCACCGCGACGCCCGTGCCTTTGCCGACGCTCGCTCTATCGCCGACGCCCGAAGCCGTGGGAGAGGCCGATGAGCGGGAGCGCGCCACGGCCGCCCCGCTAACCGCGCCCGCAGGCCCCCCGATCAGCATCGCCCCCACCCGCCGCACGTTCTTCGGCCTCGCGCCCGCGCCGTTCGTCGAGGGCGATTTCGTCGCGGCCTTGCGCCTGTCAGATGGCAAATGGGCGGTGGTGCAGCCCGCGCCCGAGCCTTTCCCGAATAGTTGGCAGCGCCGCGTGCTGCTGTGGTTCGCGATCGCGCTGGCGATCGTCGTGCCGCTCGGCTGGCTGTTCGCGCGGCGGCTGGTCAAGCCGCTCGATCGCTTCGCGGGCGCCGCCGAGCAACTCGGCCGCGATCCCGCCGCCGAAATCGATACGCTCGACGGCCCCGCCGAGATCGGCCGCGCGGCGCACGCGTTCAACCTGATGCAGAATCGCCTCCGCGCCTTCGTCGACGATCGTACCGCGATGGTCGGCGCGATCAGCCATGACCTGCGCACCCCGCTGACCCGGATGCGCTTCCGCATCGAGGATGTCGAGGCGGAGGATGTCCGCGAGGGATTGCTGGAAGAGGTGGACGAGATGGAGGCGATGATCGCGCAGGTCATCGATTTCATCCGCGATGCCTCGGCGCCCGCGCGCCGCGAGCGGCTCGATCTCAACACTTTGGTCGACGAGGTCGTAGAGGATGTCCGGCTGATCGGCGGCGATGTCACGATCGAGCGTACCGAAGAGGCGCAGGTCGAGGTCGACGTGCTGGGGCTGCGCCGCCTGCTCGACAACCTCATCGAGAATGCCGTCAAATATGGCGATCGCGCGCGCATCCGCCTGCATCGCGTGCTCGACGAGGCGGTGATCGAAGTGTTCGACGATGGCCCCGGCCTGCCCGCCGACGAAATGGAGCGCGTGTTCGAGCCTTTCTATCGCAGCGAGGCGGCGCGCAATTCGGACAAGGCGGGCAGCGGGCTGGGGCTGGCGGTGTGCCGATCGATCGCCCGTGCGCACGGCGGCGACATCCGGCTGCGCAATTCGGAGGACGGCTTCGCCGCCGAACTCCGCGTGCCGCTGGTCTACGGCAGCGAGAAGGCCGCGCTCGGCTAGAGCTCGAACTCACGTCACCCCGGCCTTGAGCCGGGGTCCCGCTTCTTCTTCAGCGTCGGCAGGCAGCGGGATCCCGGCTCAAGGCCGGGGTGACGGCTCATTTTGAACGGGACAGCCTCTAATCACTGATCGGTGCCGGCATCCTCCGGCTTCCGCCGCGATGCCGAGAGCTTGTCGAGAGCCCATGCCGCCGCTTCGGCAACCACCGTATCGGCATCGCTCACCAGCACCGTCACCGGCGGAATCAATGCCGCCAGACCGCTGTTCCCCGCCGCGATCAGCGCATTGCGCACCATGCGGTCGCGTCCGATCCGCTTGATCGGCGATCCCGCGAACACCTGCCGGAAACCCGCGTCGTCCAGCGCCAGCAAATCCGCCAATTCGGGCGCGGCGAGCTCCGCGCGGCCGTGAAAGGCGAGGTTCGCCTCGGCCGCGTCGGCGAACTTGTTCCAGGGGCAGGCGGCCAGGCAATCGTCGCAGCCATAGATGCGGTTGCCGATTGCATCGCGAAACTCTTCCGGGATCGGCCCCTTATGCTCGATCGTCAGATAGGAGATGCAGCGCCGCGCATCGAGCCGATAGGGCGCGGGGAAAGCCTCGGTCGGGCACGCGCGCTGGCACGCGTCGCACGATCCGCAATGATCTTCGCCCGGGCGATCGGGCGCCAGATCGAGCGTGGTCAGGATCGCGCCGAGGAACAGCCAATTGCCATGATCGCGGCTGAGGAGGTTGGTATGCTTGCCCTGCCAGCCGATCCCCGCCGCCTGCGCCAGCGGCTTTTCCATCACCGGCGCGGTATCGACGAACAGCTTGAGATCGCCCCCCGCCTCCGCCACCAGCCAGCGCGCCAGGGCCTTGAGCCCGCGCTTGACGACATCGTGATAATCCTGCCCCTGCGCATAGACCGAGATGCGCCCGATCCCGGCCTCGCCCTCCAGCGCGCGCGGATCGGTGGCCGGCGCATAACTGAGGCCGAGCAGGATCGCCGAGCGCGCCTCGGGCCACAGCGCGGTCGGCGCGGCGCGCTGCTCGGCGCGCGCCGCCATCCAGTCCATCGATCCATGCGCGCCCTCGGCGATCCAGTCGTGCAGCCGCCGGCCCGCTTCCGGCACCGCATCGGCGCGCGCGATCCCGCAGGCGACGAAGCCCAGCCGCCGCGCCTCGGCCTTCAACCGCGCTTCGAGATCGGGCTGCGCAAACACCCTCTCCCCCTACATGGCTTTGCCGCTACAAGCAGCGCATGAACGACGCGCTCGCGGTGGAAGCCCATGGCCTGGTCAAGCGCTTCGATGGCGCGACGGCGGTGGACGGCGTCGATCTCGCGGTGCCGCCGGGCTGCATCTACGGCATCCTCGGCCCCAACGGCGCGGGCAAGACGACGACATTGCGCATGCTGCTCGGCATCATCGATCCGGACGTGGGCCTGCGCCGCCTGCTCGGGGCTGCGGCACCGCTGGAGGTCGCGACCAAGGTCGGCTATCTGCCCGAGGAGCGCGGGCTCTACGGCGGCATGAACCCGCGCGAGGCGATCGCCTTCATGGGCGCGCTGCGGGGGCTGCCGCTGAAGACGGGCCGCGAGCGCGCGAGCGCGCTGCTCGCCGAGCATGACCTTCCCGCCGATCGCCCGATCCGCACGCTCTCTAAGGGCATGGCGCAGCTCGTCCAGCTCCTCGGCACGATCGTCCATCACCCGCGCCTGATCGTGCTCGATGAGCCTTTCTCGGGGCTCGACGCGATCAACCAGGAAAGGCTGGAGCGGCTGATCCGCGCGCAGGCCGATGCCGGCGCGACGATTCTCTTTTCGACGCACGTCATCGCGCATGCGGAGCGCCTGTGCGCGCGGATCGCGGTGATCGCGCGCGGCAAGGTGCGCTTCGAGGGCACGCCTGAGGAGGCGCGGACGCGCTTTCCGTCGCGCGTCCGGCTCGCCACGATACGGGACGGCGCGTGGCAGCAGGCGCTGCCCGCCGATGCCGAGCGGCACGACGGCATGTGGCGCTTCCGCCTGCCCGAAGAGGGCATCGAGCCGCTGCTCAAGGCGCTGGTCGCCGCCGATGCCGGGATCAGGACGCTGGCGATCGAGCCGCCGAGCCTGCACGAAGCCTTCGTCGCGATCGTTGGCGAAGGCGGCGGCGCCGGCGTGAACGATGAAGCGGTATCGGCGGCATGATGCGCACGCTCCGCTCGGCGCTGGTGATCGCGCGCCGCGATTATGTCGCGACGGTCTGGTCGAAGACCTTCATCATCTTCCTGCTCGGCCCGATCCTGCCGCTGCTGCTCGGCGGGGTGATGGGCGCGCTGGCATCGGGCGAAGAGCAAGGCCAGCGCCGCGACGCGGTCGCGCTGACCGTCGACGCCGATACCGCGCTGGCGATCGGCAAGGCGCGCGCGCACCTCGCGGCGCGGCTGGGCGGCGATGCGGTGCCGGTCTTCGTCCGCGCTCATCCCGCGCCGGGGCAGCCCAGCCTCGGCGGGAGCCTCGATCGTCCACGCCTCAGCGGCCCGCCGCAGGCCTTGCGCGATCTCGGCGGCCCGATCGGCCTGATCCTCGATCAGGCGCGCGGCGAACGCGCGCTCGGAAGCACCGCCTTGCCGCCGGTCGATCTGCAAACCGCCGCGATCCGCCCCGCGCCCAGCGCCTCGGATCGTGCCGACGTCGGGCGGGCCGCGCAGTTCGTTCTCTTCTTCCTGACGCTGCTGCTCGCCGGGCTGCTGATCTCCAACCTCGTCGAGGAGAAGGCCAACAAGATCATCGAGCTGCTCGCCTCGGCGGTGCCGATCGACGCGATCTTCGCGGGCAAGCTGCTGGCGATGCTCGGCGCCTCGCTCACCGGCATCGCGGTCTGGTCCAGCGCCGCGGCGCTCGGCGTGACGGCGTTTCTACCCGCGAGCGTGCTGCCCGTGCCCGCGATCGGCTGGCCGCTGTTCCTGACCCTCGGCCTCGTTTATTTCGTGATGCTGTTCCTGCTGTGGGGGGCGCTCTACCTCGGGATCGGCGCGCAGGCGGGAAGCGCGCGCGAGGCGCAGACGCTGGCGATGCCGCTGACGCTGGCGCAGGCGTTCGTCTTCGCGATCGCCTCGGCGCAGGCTGTGCATCCCGATCGCCCGATCGCGCTGATCGCCGCGATCATCCCGTGGAGCTCGCCGCTGGCGATGATGGCGCGCGCCGCGATCCTGCCGGAGCTGTGGCCGCACCTCGCGGCGCTCGCGCTCCAGCTCGCCACTCTGCTCGTCGCGGTCAGGGTTGGCGCGGCGCTGTTTCGTACCAACATATTGAAATCGGGGCGGCCGGCGGGCAGCCCTGTCGGTATCGCGCGCCTGTTCGCGCGCAGAGGAGAGTGAGATGGAATTTTCGCGACGCGGAACGCTCGGCGCGCTGGGCGCAACGTCCGCCGGAGCATGGCTCTGGGCCTGCTCCGGCAGCACGGCCGCGCCCGCGCATTACGAGGTCACGCTGACGGACGCCGAATGGAAGAAGCGCCTCGACCCCGCCGCCTACGACGTGCTGCGCCGGGAGGGCACCGAGCGCCCCTTCTCCAGCCCACTCAACAACGAGCATCGCGTCGGGCTCTTCTCCTGCGGCGGCTGCGCGCTGCCCGCTTTTTCGAGCAAGACTAAGTTCGACAGCGGCACCGGCTGGCCGAGCTTCTGGGCGCCGCTGCCCAACGCGATTTCGGACAGAAAAGATTCGACCTTCGGCATGGAGCGCACCGAAATCCACTGTCGTCGCTGCGGCGGCCACCTCGGCCATGTCTTCGACGACGGACCCAGGCCGACGGGCAAGCGCTATTGCATGAACGGCGTCGCGCTGCGCTTCGCTCCCGGCATGGCCTGAGCGCGGCCGTCAGTCCTCGTCCGCTGCTCCCCAGCTTTTGCCGAATTCGTCGGTATGGAGGATCTTGCCGGTCAGCGTCTCGGCCGATTGCCTGGCAAGAAAGATCAGCGCCGGTCCGAGAATCTCAGGTGTGGCTGGCTTGGCGCCGGCAAATCCCGCCGCCGAGGGGCGCGTCAGGACGACGCCGGGGCTCAGCGCGTTTACGGCGATCCCGTGCGGCCTCAGCTCCTCCGCCATGAAATGCGAGAGCCGGTTGAGCGCCGCCTTGCTCACGCCGTAGGGCAGCAGGCGGTGATGCGCCGGATCGTCCCGCGCTAGGAAGTCGCCGCCCCGCGCGGTGATATTGATGATGCTGCCCGAACGCTGGCGCATCATGAACGGCGCTGCCTGCCGGATCGCGAGATAGGGCGCGCGGACATTGACCCGCATCATCGCGTCCCAGGCCTCGCCCGTGATATCGAACGTATCATGCGCGTCCATGATGGCGGCGTTGTTCGCCAGAATGTCGATCCGGCCGAAATTCGCCCCCGCCTCGTCGATCGTGCGCACGAGCGCAGCCTCATCGCCGACATCACAGACCTGCGCGTAGATCCGGCCGGGCAATCCGCTCCCAGCCCGAACCACCTCCGCCAGGCCGCCGTTCGCGGCCTCGCCATTCCGGCCAAGCCCCAGCGTGCGCGCGATCGCGACGACCTTAGCCCCCGCCGCCGCCAGGGCCAGCGCATAGGCTCTGCCGATCCCCGCGCCAGCGCCGGTGACGATGGCGACCTTTCCTCCCAGTTCCATGATTCCTCCCGCTTGAAGATCGCCTGCGGCGGCGGTCCCTCCCCTCCCAGGGGAACGTCCTTCGTCAGAAATGCGCGGCGAGCCCGACGCGCAACGTGCGCGGGCGCAGCGGCGTCCGCTCGTCGCGCCGCGCGACCGCGAAGGGGTTGCCGATCGCGAAACGGTCGGCGCGCACGTCGAGCAGATTCTGCACGCCGAGCGATGCTTCGAAGCGGCCGAATTCCAGCGAGGCGGTCGCGCCCGCCTCGGCATAATCGCCATAGGGAATATCGAGCACCGGCCCCACGCCCAGCCGCGAATGGCCGACGTAGCGGACGCGCGCCTCGGCATGGAGGATCGTGTTGCCGATCGGATGCCGCCAGCCGAGCACGCCGGTCGCGGTCAGCGCGGGGCTCGCCGGAAGCGGGCGATCGCCCGAGTTCACATAAGCGGGCATCGGGTCGATCAGGCGGCTGTGGTTGAACAGCACCGCGCCCGACACGCGCAGTTCCGGCGTGATGCCCCATTCGGCGTTCGCCTCCACCGCGACGATCCGCCCGTCGCCGACATTGTCGGTATAGGGCAGCCCGTTGCGCGCGACGAGATCGGCCTGGATGTCGCTCCAGTGCGCGTAGGAAAAATCGATCGAGGCGCTGATCCGCCGCCCATGGCGATAGCGGAAACCCGAATGGCCCACGTAGATCGTGTCGGATTCGTAGGTCGCCACCCGCCCGGCGCCCTGCGCCACCGCCAGCCCGCCGGTGCGAAAGCCCTGCTGATACTGGCCGAACCAGATGAGATCGTGCGCGATCGGTACGCTGAAGCCGAAATCGGGATCGACGCGCGTCGCGGTGCTGCCGCGCAGGAAATCATTGTTGGCGGGGCGGCGCGACGGCTCGCCATCCATCCGCGCCCGGGTGACGCGCGCGCCGACGCTGAGCAGCAGGATCCGGAACACGGGCAGCGTCAGTTCGCCATAGCCCGCTTTCTCGCGCGTGCGATTGGTGACGCCGATCAGGTCGCGCGGCGTCATGAGCACGCCGATCGTGCGTTCCGAACCGGTCGTCGACCAGACGCCCGAGGCGCCGACCACCCAGCCCCCGCCACCGGGCCAAGAGTGCGACAGCCGCGCCTCGGCGCTGCCGAGCTTGATATCGGTGACATCGTCATAGGCGATCGGATTGATCACGGTTGGGCGCGAGACATCGAACCGCTGCGCGATATGATGATCGGCGACGCCGCCCGTGACGCGCAGCACGAGACCGCTGTCCCACCTTTTCTCGGCGACGCCGCGCGCCAATTTGTAGCGGTCGCTGAACGGCTGCGCGAGCGTTTCGAGATGCGAGAGCGCGCGGCCCGCCGCCGCATATTGGAGATCGGGCTGCGCGCTGGTCTGGCGGAGATAGCTTGCGTCGATCGTCACCCCGTCGAACGGCCTGGCGCGCACCGCGCCGCGAAATCCCGTCTGCGTCAGCGAATTGACGTCGTCGGCGTTGCGGCCCGGCGCATCGATATAGCCGCCCTCGCGGCTGCGGTAGCCGACGATGCGCACACCGAGACGATCCGCGACCGGCGAATAATCGATCGCCGTCGCGGCATCGTAGCCGGGCGCGCCGTGCGTGGTGATCGACCCTCCGACGCGCGCCGAGGCGTGGACGCCATCGAGCTCGGGCACCCGCGGTTCGATCCGGATGACGCCGCCGATCGATCCCGCGCCATAGAGCGTCCCTTGGGGCCCTTCGAGCACTTCGACGCGATCGACATCGTAGAGATTGAGGTTGGGATCGGGCCCGTCATAGCCGACGCGGACATCGCCGAAATAGATTCCCGCCGTGGCCTGCGTCGGCCCGGTGAAGCTCGAATCGGCGACACCCCGGATGAAAAGCTTGTTGCGGCCCGCGCCGACCTCGGTCGATTGCAGCACGGGCGTGCGCGCCAGCAGCCAGCTTTCGCCGAGCGATCCCGTCGGTCCCATGCCCCCGTCGCTTAGGGCGATCACCGTGGTGGCGGTCGGCGAGGTGAAGAGCGGCTGTTCGCGCTTGCCGCCGAGCACG
>NZ_CAHJXD010000049.1 GCF_903644055.1 Sphingomonas bacterium
CCGCCGCCGCCGCCATAGCCGCCACGATTGCCACCGCCGGCATAATTGCCGCCGCCGCCACCGAAGCCCCCGCCGCCGAAATCCGAAGGCGGAAAGCCCCCGCCTTCTTCGCCGAAGCCGTCGCGCTTGTCCCTACCACCGCGCTGACCGCGCCGCCCTCTATCAAAACCCATGCCGCCGAATTCTTTCCAACTTTATCGCCCTATCGTCGTGAGGCTGCTGGCGACGGGCGCGGCCGCAGCATCCTCGGCACGGAAGACACCGCGCCGATTTTACAGCGTATAGCAAAGCGCACTTAACGGCGAGCAAATTTAACGGTTCGATCCCGCCGCCATTGAGCCACCACGCTCCCGCGCCTAAGAGCCGGCGATGAGCGTTTTCCTGCACGAAGAAGATTTGCCCGCCGATGCGCTCGGCCCGGGCGCGGTCGCCGTCGATACCGAGACGATGGGGCTGATCACGCCGCGCGACCGGCTCTGCCTCGTTCAGATTTCCGATGGCCGGGGTGACGAACATCTCGTTCGGTTCGGCCCGGGGAGCGACTATGCCGCGCCTCATCTGCGCGCGGTGCTGGCCGATCCGGATCGGCTGAAGCTCTATCATTTCGCGCGCTTCGATCTCGCGGCGATCCGCCATTATATGGGTGTCTGGGCCGCGCCCGTATTCTGCACGAAGATCGCCTCGCGGCTGGTGCGCACCTACACCGATCGCCATGGCCTGAAGGAACTGGTGCGCGAGCTCATCGGCGTGGATATCTCCAAGCAGCAGCAGTCTTCGGACTGGGGCGGCCCCGAGCTCAGCGATGCGCAGAAGGAATATGCCGCCTCCGACGTGCGTTTCCTCCATGCGATGAAGGAGAAGCTCGAGGAGCGGCTGGCGCGGGAGAATCGCACCGCGCTGGCGCAGGCCTGTTTCGATTTCCTTCCGGCGCGCGCCGAACTCGATCTCGCCGGCTGGCCCGAGATCGATATTTTCGCGCACATGTGAGCGCGCCCGTGTCCACGCTCGCGGCCGAGCAGCGGCGCACCCGGCGGATCTGGGCGCTCGCCGGGGGCGGACATGATCGCCTGATGGCGGTGCTGCGCGTGGCGCTGCCCGCCGCGGTCGGCGCGCTGGTCGCGTTCCTCGCGCTGGCACCGCTGACCGTGGGGAGCGAGATCAGCTTCGTGCTTTCGAAGGATCGCGTCGATATCGCGCCCGAACGGATGCGGGTGACCACGGCCGAATATCGCGGCAAGGACAGCGACGGACAGCCGTTTCAGCTCGACGCCAAATCGGCGGTCCAGCAAACCTCCGCGACGCCGATCGTGCGCTTGCAGGATCTCAACGCCAGGATCGCGCTCGACGACGGGCCGGCCACCGTGCGCGCCAACCATGGGCGCTACGACATGGACAATTCGCGCATCGCGCTCGACGGTCCGGTCAAGCTGGACGACGCGACCGGCTACCATATCGCGACGCGCGACATCCTGATCGACATGAACAGCAAGCGGGCGGTCAGCCGGGGGGCCGTGGCCGGGACGATGAATATCGGCACCTTTTCCGCCGATCGGATGACCGCCGATCTCAACAGCCGGGTGGTCGATCTGGTCGGCCACGCGCGCTTGCATATCGTTCAGTCGCGGTCCAGACGCGCCCGATGATCCGCCGTTTCATCGCCGTCCCGGCTCTCGCCGCCCTGCCGGCGATCGCGCTGGCGCAGGGCGTGTCCGCGCTTAAGAACCATGACAGCAACGCGCCCGTCGACGTCACCTCCGATCGGATCGAGGTTCAGGATCGGCAGGATCGCGCGATCTTCGTCGGCAATGTCCACGCCACGCAGGGCACGATGGTCATGGATGCGCAGCGGATGACCGTCGCCTACGCCAAGCCCGCGGGCGGCGGCGAGCTTCAGATCCAGCGGATCGATGCCTCGGGCGGCGTGACCGTGGTCGATCCGTCGGAGCGCGCCAAGGGCAGTTACGGCATCTACGATCTCAATCGCCGCATCATCACGCTGATCGGCGGGGTTTCGCTGGTGCGCGGCGGCAATACGGTCAACGGCGCGCGGCTGGTGATCGACCTCAATACCGGGCGATCCACCGTCGACGGCAGCGCCGCCGGCGGGGCGGGCGTGCCGGGATCGACGGGAAAGAGCGGCGGGCGGGTGACGGGCCACTTCGCCGTGCCGCAGCGCAATCAGACCGCGCCCGCGCCGGCGACGCAGTAGGTCAGCGCATCCAGGCCGGCGGCGCGCCCGGTGGATCGTTCCAGCGGGGGAAGGCGGGGGTGGCGCGCTTCGGGACAAGTCCGTGCAGCAGCAGCCGGCGCGCATCCCGGGCGACGATCGGATGATCCCGGCCGCTGCCGACCAGGCGGCGCGCCAGCAGCGCCGCATGTCCCGCGAGCCAGCCGAGCGATGACGCCAGCGCGAGCGACCGGCCGCCGCCGAGCGTGAAGAACCGCCGTCGGGATTCGTACCAATAAGCGGGAAGCGGGGGGCGCCGCGACGTCGGACGCGATCCGTTGATCCCGGTCGCGGCGCCGCCGACGTGGACGACGCGGCTCGCGGGTTCGTGGCGGATCGTCCAGCCGGCGCGGCGGATGCGCGCCATCAACTCCATCTCCTCGAAATAGAGGAAGAAGCCCGTGTCGAAGAGCCCGGCCTCGCGCAGCGCCTCGGCGCGGAGCATCACGCTGGCGCCCGTCACCCAATCGACCTCGCTCGCCGGCTGCTCGATCGCATAAGGCGGCAGGCGGAGCAGGCGATCGGCCAGACCGAGCTTGGCGCCGCGCGCCAGTTCGCGGCGTGGCGTGATGAAGGCGAAGGCCGAGCCGGATGGGCTGCCGTCGGGCTCCAGCAGCAGGCTGCCGACCGCCCCGCAGCGCCGGTGCGCATCCAGCGCATCGGCGAGCGAGGCCACCGCGCCGGGCTCGATCCTGGTATCGGGGTTGAGCAGGTGGATGTAATCGGGCGGCGTCCCGGACTGCATCAAGCGCAGCATCGCCTGATTGTTCGCCCAGCCGAACCCGCCGTTGATCTCGAGTGCGAGCAGGCTCGTCCAACCCGCATAGCGTGGAGCGCGGAGCCCCGCGCGCAGCCGATCGGCGGACCCATCGCCCGAACCACCATCGACGATGACGACCTCGAGCCCCGGCTCGCGCGTCCGCTCGGCATCGAGGCTGGCGAGCGCGCCGAGCGCGAGTTCGGCGGTGCGGTAGTTGACGATCACCACCGCGATGCGGCGCGGCATTACCCCGCGTCCCGCAGCCGGATCGTGGCGGGGACCCCCGTCGCAAGGGCGCCCGCCGGCACGTCTTGCATCACCACCGCATTGGCGCCGACCATCGCGCCGCGCCCCAATCTGATCCGCCCGAGCACCACCGCGCCCGCGCCGAGCTGTACGCCTTCCTCGAGGATCGGCGCATCGGCGAGCGCATCCATCCGGCGGATGCCGAGCGTGCAATTCTGGCGGAGGATGCAGCGGTCGCCGATCACCGTAGCGCCGTGGACGACGACCCCGCCCTGATGCTCGATCACCACGCCGCGCCCGAGCTGAACCGAATAGGGCAGCTCGATGCCATAGACGTTGCGGCAATGGCGGAAGAGCACGCGATAGAGCAGGCTGAGCGGCGCGCGCAACGGCTGGCGCACGCGCATCCGCCAGACGCCGAAGCGGTGCACCGCCACCGCGCGGAAACCCGGCCTGGTCCAGTCGCGGCCATGCGCGACCCAATCCTCGCGGATCTGCGCCCAGAGCCCCGGCGTCATGCCGCGCCCTTATATTCGATCAGCGCCGAGCGACGGCGGCGCAGACGGTTGACGCGATAGCGGAACAGCCCCGCGAATTCGGCGAACTTGCCGATCATCAACAGCCCCGCGCTGGCCAGCGCGAGGCGTAGCGCGAGGCCCTCCCTGCGCCGCCTCGCGAACAGGCGCGCGACATTGGCGGCGAAGGCGGCGAGGCAGAAGGCGGTGAGGATCAGCCACAGCGGCGAGAAGGCCACCGCCGCGAGCAGCCCGAGCAGTGCCGCGACCGGCATCTCGCCGCCCCAGCGGATGATGCGGCGGCAGGCGGCGCGCCAATCGGGCCAGCGCTGATCGGGGTGGCGCGCGGCAAGCTCGGCGAAGGCGTGGCCCGCGCGCCGGGTGCGCGTCCACCATTGGCCGAAGCGCAGGATGGCGGCGTCGTGCAGCGTCATCTCGGCGTCGATCCGCGCGAGCTTCCATCCCGCCTCGCGCAGCCGCATCGACATGTCCGGCTCCTCGCCCGCGATCATCTCCTCGGGATAGCCGCCGACCTGCGCGAACGCCCGCGCGCGGATCAGAATGTCCCCGCCGCACGCGCCGACATCGCCGACCGGCACGTCCCACTCGTCGTCGGCGAGCGCGTTGTAGATCGAGCGTTCGGGAAAGCGTTCGCGGCGGCGGCCGAAGACCAAGGCCAATTCGGGGCGCGCGGCGAGCGCGGCGGCCCCCGCTTCGAGCCATCCCGGCCGCACCTCGCAATCGCCGTCGATGAACTGGATCAGCTCGGTGTCCGGCTGCCGTCCCAACAGCGCCGCCGCGCCGGCGTTGCGCGCGCGCGCCGCGGTGAAGGCGGGCGGCACCGCGAGCGCCACGACCTCGACCCCAAGCGATCGTGCGAAATCCTGGCTGCCGTCGGTCGATCCCGAATCGACATAAATGGTCGGCCCCGCCGCCACGACCGAGCGCAGGCAGGCCTTGAGCCGTTCGCCCTCGTTGCGGCCGATCGCGACGATGCCGATGCTCACCTGACGCACGCGGTGTAACCACCACGCACCATCGGCGCGATCCGCCGCGCGATGCGATCGCCGTAGCGGCGGACGAAGCCGCGCGGATCGATCGCATCGCGTTTCTTGGGCAGCGGCAGGATCGCCGCGATCCGCGCCGCTTCGCTCGCGCTCAGCCGGGCGGCGTCATGGTGGAAGTAACGCTGTGCGCCCGCATTGGCGCCATAGGTGCCGATACCGGTCTCGGCGATGTTGAGATAGACTTCCATGATCCGCCGCTTGCCCCAGATCGCCTCGATCAGCACGGTGAACCAAGCCTCCAGCCCCTTGCGCACATAGGAGCGGCCTTGCCACAGGAAGGCGTTCTTCGCCGCCTGCTGGCTGATCGTCGATCCACCGCGATAATGGCGCCCGGCCTCGTTGCCCGCCATCGCCTTTTGGATCGCGGTGAAATCGAAGCCGTGGTGGCGGCAGAAATTGCCGTCCTCGGCCGAGATCGCGGCGCGCGCCATGTTCGGGTCCATGGTCGAGAGCGGCATCCAATCCTTATGCACCGATTTGCCGCCGAGCATGTCGCCAATCATCGTCAGCGTGAGCGGCGGCGGCACGAAGCGATAGGCGGCGACCCACAGCACCGAGACGAGCACGAACAAGGCGAGCGTGCGCACGATCCAGCCGAACAGCCGCCCGAGGCGCGAGCGCGTGGGGCGGGAAGAACGGCGCTTGGTGCGGCGGGCCATGCGGCCGGTCTAACCGAAGCCGGGCGGCGGCGGAACAGCGCTTATGCTCGGTCGTTCCAGCACCACAACAAAAGGGGTGCGAAGATGCGGAGGATGGTGGCGGCGGTGCTGCTGGCGGGCGCGGCGATACCGGCGCATGCGCAAGATCTGCGCGATTTCTGCGGCGATCGGCCCGGGCTGGGCACGCCGGCCTGCACCGTCGACAAGGGCCATCTCCAGATCGAGCTGGGTCTCGGCGACTGGACGCTCGACAAGCAGCCCGACAGCCGCACCGATACGATCCTCTTGGGCGATCTCATCGCGCGCTACGGCATCGGCGAGAGCACCGAGCTGCGCTTCGGCTGGACCGCCTATGGCCATGTCCGCGAACGCGATCGCATGACCGGCGGCATCGACCACGCCGGCCGGGTCGGCGACATCTCGGTCGGCATCAAGCAGAATCTTCTCAATCCCGATGGTGACAAAGTTTCGATCGCGCTGCTGCCGATGGCGAAGATCCCGATCGGGCGGCAGCCGGTCGGCGCGGGAACGTGGAGCGCGGGCCTGCTCGTGCCGGTCGATTACGAGGTCAGCAAGGGCGTCCAGTTCCAGCTCACGCCCGAGGTCGACGCCGCCGCCGACGAAAGCGGCCACGGCCGCCACCTCGCCTACAGCGCGGTCGCCGGCATAGACATCGACCTGACCGAGACGGTCGACCTCGATCTGGAGCTCGAGGCGATCCGTGACCGCGAGCCGGGCCAGCATCAGACGATGGCGCTGGCGGCGTCGTCGATCGGCTATAAGATCGGCAAGCAGACCCAGCTCGATGCCGGCGCCAACGCCGGCCTCAACCACAATACGCCGGACGCGGAACTCTACTTCGGCGTATCGCGCAAATTCTGAGGTTGTCCTGCTGAAGCTGAACTCTCGTCACCCCGGCTCAAGGCCGGGGTGACGTTTCAGCTTGGACTGGACAGCCTCTAACGGGATGATTTAGACTGATCCCCTGCGCGCTACTTCGATAGGAGCCCACGATACGCTCCTGCGGAGCTACTCGGTCCCTACTCAGCATGAGCGGGTAAGGCTGAAGTCATCCGATTCTAGCGGACGACCCGAACGCCTGTCGGCCGTGAAGCCGACCGGCGCGCCTCAGCTCTTTCGGCCCCATGATTCGTCGACGAACCGGCGGACCTCCGCGTTCAGGTCGTCATCCTCCGGCGCGCCCATGAAGCCGCCATGCGGCATGCCCTCGAAGATGTGCAGCTCGACGGGAATGCCGGCCTTCCGCAGCGCGCGATGCATGCGCACGGTGTTGGAGAGGAAGAGATCGCGGGTGCCGGCCTGGAGGAACGTCGGGGGGAAGCCCTTGGAGAAGTCCCCGAACAGCGGCGACAAATAGGGATGCGCGAGATCATGCCCTGCCGCATAAAGCAGGTTCGTCCCCATCAGCGGACGGGGCAGCATCACGTCGACCATCCGGTTGGTCTCGAAGGTGTCGCCGGACTCGGTCAGGTCCAGTTCCGGGGTGATGAGCACCAGCGCCGCCGGGAGCGGCAGACCCTCGTCGCGCGCGCGAAGCATCAGCGCCGCGGCGAGGTTGCCGCCGGCCGATCCGCCGCCCACCACGATGTTTTCAGGCGCATAGCGTTCCAGCAGCGCGCGATAGGCGGCGAGGCAATCGTCCAGCGAAGCCGGATAGGGCTGCTCCGGCGGCATCCGGTAATCGACCGCGTAACAGCGGACGTTCAGCCTGTCGGCCTGGACGCGCGCGCCGAGCCGGCAAGGTTCGCCCGCGCCATGCACCAGGCCGCCGCCATGGATGTCGAGATAGGCGCGGTCGTCAGCGCCGGCATCGGCGGGGGTCGCCAGATAGGAGACGGTGCCGCCGAGATCGATGGTCTCTACCTCCGATCGGCACTTGGCGACGACCGGCGCCAACATGTAGGCGATCATGCCCGACACGGTCTCCTTGGCCACGGCCCAACCCTCCGCGTCGTCCGCCGCCGGTGATTCCTGGTGGATCGAGAAGGGAAGACCATCCGGACCGACGAGACTGGCAAGATGCGCGCGTGCCTGCGGGCTGATCGACCCGGGAAACGGAACCACCCGCGCGTCCAGGCGCACGCCTTCTATTGCTTCGTCGGACATTATTTTCTCTCCTGATCGGTGACGCGTGCGCGCCAGCCTTGTTCATGCCATCGCGGGCAGCAGTCTTTTCTCACCGGCGATCCGCATCATCGCCTTTTGCAGCTTGTCGAACGCGCGAACCTCGATCTGGCGGACGCGCTCGCGGCTGACGCCATAGACCTGGCTCAGCTCCTCCAGCGTCTTGGGATCGTCGGAAAGGCGGCGTTCGGCGAGGATATTCTTCTCGCGATCATTGAGCGCATCCATCGCCTCGGTGAGCATATCGTGGCGGACGGTCTTCTCCTGCGATTCGGCGAGGCGCTCGTCCTGTAACGGATCGGTATCCACCAGCCAATCCTGCCACTGACCCTCGCCGTCCTCGCGCATCGAGACGTTGAGCGAGGTGTCCCCACCCATCGCCATGCGGCGGTTCATCGAGGTGACGTCCTCCTCGCTGACGCCGAGATCGGTGGCGATCTTGGTGACGTCGGCGGGCTTGAGATCGCCGTCCTCGAACGCGTCGATCTGGCTCTTCATCCGGCGCAGGTTGAAGAACAATTTCTTCTGCGCCGCCGTCGTGCCCATCTTCACGAGGCTCCACGAACGCAGGATATATTCCTGGATCGAGGCGCGGATCCACCACATCGCATAAGTGGCGAGGCGGAAGCCGCGATCGGGCTCGAACTTCTTCACGCCCTGCATCAGGCCGATATTGCCCTCCGAAATCAGCTCGGACGTGGGCAGACCATAGCCGCGATAGCCCATCGCGATCTTGGCGACCAAGCGAAGGTGCGAGGTGACGAGCTTGGCCGCCGCCTCCGGATCGCCATGCTCCTGGAAGCGCTTGGCAAGCATATATTCCTCTTCCGGCTGGAGAAGCGGGAATTTGCGGATCTCCGAAAGATAGCGGTTGAGACTCTGCTCGCCGCCTAGGGCCGGGATCGTAGCGGGAGTATTTCTGGCTGCCATGTCTCTTAAACTCCCTGAGCCTTCCTAAGGCTCCGGCGGATCGTCGCGGGCGAGTCCGTCATTTCGAAGGTGGTACTAGCAGAAGCGCGTTGAACAGTTGCTGCATATCTGGCGGAACGTTGCTTTCGAACGCCAAAGTTTCGCTTGTGATCGGGTGGCGGAAGCCGAGCCGCGCCGCATGCAGCGCCTGCCGCCTGAAATCCAGGCGGGCAAGCAAGGCGATATGTTCGCGGCTCGGCCGGCCATAGAATTGATCCCCCAGCAAGGGGTGGCCGAGCGAGGCCATGTGGACGCGCACCTGATGCGTGCGCCCGGTTTCCAGCCGGCATTCGACCAGCGCGGCATGATCGAGCGGCTCCAGCACCGAATAATGCGTGACGGCATGCTTGCCCTGGCCGGCCGCGACCATCGCCATCTTCTTGCGGTTCGAGGGGCTGCGGCCGATCGCGCCCTCGATCCGGCCATTGTCCAGCCGGGGGCGGCCCGAGACGATCGCGCGATAGCGGCGGTCGATGGTATGTTTCGCGAACTGCTCGGCGAGCCCCCCGTGCGCGCGATCGGTCTTGGCGGCGATCATCAGCCCGGAGGTATCCTTGTCGATGCGGTGGACGATCCCCGGCCGCTCGACTCCGCCGATCCCCGACAGCGATCCCCGGCAATGGTGGAGCAAGGCGTTGACCAGCGTGCCGTCGAGGTTGCCGCAGGCGGGGTGCACGACCAGCCCGGCGGGCTTGTCGATGACGATCAGATGCTCGTCCTCGAACACCACATTCAGCGGGATCTCCTGCGCGATATTGCCCGCCGGCATGGGAGCGGGGACGGAGACCTCGAACGCATCGCCGGGCCGGACCTTGATCGCCGGATCGCGGACGGCGTTCGCCGCGCGCGTAACCTTGCCGCTGGAGATCAATGCCTTCAGCCGCTCGCGCGAGAGCGTGGGAAGCGCTGCCGCCAGCGCGCGATCGAGGCGCCATCCCGCGGCCTCGTCCGGCACCACCGCCTGTCTGATCGACACCCCCGCGTCCATCACCGCGATGTAGGGCGGCAGACACGATCTTCAATGCGCGTTTGCGCATGCTCAGCCGATGATGTCCGGGCCTGTCTTGGGTTTGCGCAGCGTCATCGCCAGGCTGAGAATACCGAAGCCGATGCAGAACAGCGCCCAATGCTCGATCGTTGCCATCACCGGCGAATCGACCAGCACGCGCCAGATCGTCCGGTTCGGTCCCCGCCGCGCGATGGCGTCGATGAGATCGCTGTTATAGGCCTGCTGGGTCACGTCCAGCACCGCGGCGGCGGCGAGGAACAGCAATGCGATCCTTTTCATGGCTCAACCTCTTCGGCGGCGGGCGATAACATCGATGGCGGCCACCGTCATCAGCGCGGCCCTGATCGCGCGCCTGATCGGCGAGGCGGCGGCGGCGCCCGATCGCGAAATCTGCGGATTGCTGTTCGGGACGCCGACCGACATCGCCGAGGCGCGGCGGGCCCGGAACGTCGCGCCTTCGCCGGCGGAGCGTTTCGAGATCGATCCTACCATGCTCTTAAGCGCGCACAGAGCAGCGCGGGTCGGAGGTCCGAAGATTGTGGGCTGCTATCATTCGCATCCTTCGGGATCGGCGATCCCTTCGGAGCGGGATCGCGCGGCCGCCGAACCGGGCACGCTCTGGCTGATCATCGCGCGCGGCGTCGCGCGGCTGTGGCTGGCCGGGGACGATGCGTTCGCCGAGCGCGTCCTCACGATCGGCTGAGGTTTGCGAAATCTTCATGCAGGCGCCAGATAGCGCCGCGGCAGGGCTTGCAGTTCTTGGGAGGAACGCGCGCGTGAACGACGAGGCCATCGAACTGGCGAGCCTGATGTGTTCCCGCCTTTGCCATGACCTGCTGAGCCCGGTCGGCGCGCTGAACAACGGGCTGGAGCTTCTCGCCGACGAAGAGGATCCCGCGCTGCGCAAGGAGTATCTCGCGCTGCTGGCCGATGGCGCGAAAGCTTCGGCGGAGAAGCTCAAATTCTTCCGGCTGGCGTTCGGGGCGGCGGGGGGCTTCGGCGATCGTGTCGATGCCGGCGAGGTCCGCGCGCCGCTGGAGGCGCTGGCGGGCGCGAGCGGCAAGGTGGCGTTCGGCTGGGTCGCCGATTGCACGACGCTGGACCGCGCCGCGACGCGCATCCTGCTCAATCTCGGGCTGATCGCGCTGGACGCCCTGGTGCGCGGCGGGCGGCTCGATATCGGGCTGGAGGCCGGCGAGATCGTCGTGCGCGCCGAAGGGACGCGGATCGTGCTGGATGGCGAGGTGCGGCGCGTCCTGGCGGGCGAGACGCCGCCGCCCACCTCGCGCACGATCGGCGCGGTGCTCGCTCGCACCATCGCGGAGCGTGAGGGACGCACGATCCTGCTCCAGGAAGAAGATGGCGTACTCGTGCTGGGCGCGTCGAAGGCCGATAAGCCGATCGGGCGCGCCTGATCTGATCGCATCATATACCCGGTGCGAAGCTGGCTTAAGAGCTCCTTTACCTTAGGGTGCGAGCAGGCTTCCGGCCCGTTGGGGCGCCCACGGAAGGCACGATGGAAGAATTGCTCGCCGACTTCATAGCGGAAACGCGCGATACGCTGGAAGCGATCGCGGGCGAGATCGTCGCGTGGGAGGCCGAACCCGGCGATCGCGCGCGGCTCGATTCGATCTTTCGTTTCGTCCACACCGTGAAAGGGAGCTGCGGTTTCCTCGATCTGCCGCGCCTCCGCCATCTAAGCCACGCCGCCGAGGATGCTCTGGCCGATGTGCGCGATAATACGCGTCAGGCCGATTCGGCGCTGGTGAGCGCGGTGCTCGCGATCATCGATCGGATCGGCGAACTGGCCGATCTGCTGGATACCACCGGAACGCTGCCGGAGGGCGACGATGCGGCGTTGATCGCGGCACTGGTGCCCGGGCAGGCCACCGGCGCGCCTGCCCAGTTGCCGGCAGCGCCGAGTGCGGTGAGCCGCGCCCCGGCGCGCAGCATCCGGCTGCCCGTCGAGCTGCTCGATCGCATGATGATGGGCGTGTCCGACGTGGTGCTCGCGCGCAACGAACTGGCGCGGGCGTTGCGCACAATGGAGGGCGGCGCGGCGACCAACCTCGCCTTCGAACGGCTGTCGCTCTGCGTTGCCGACGTGCGCGACGCGATCACGCAGACGCGGATGGCGCGGATCGACGGCCTGTTCGCGGCACTCCCGCGCATGGTCCGCGATCTTGCCGCCGAGTTGGAGCGCAGCGTCGTGCTGGATACCGACGGCGGCGACGTCGAGCTCGATCGCGAGATGATCGAGATGATCCGCGATCCGCTGACGCATATCGTGCGCAACGCGCTGGATCATGGCATCGAACCGCCGGCGGAGCGCATCGCCGCCGGAAAATCGCCCAACGGCAGGCTGCGCATCGCCGCGCGCCAGGCGGGCAACCAGATCCTGATCAGCGCGATCGACGACGGTCGCGGCATCGACGCCGAAAAGCTCGCCCGCAGCGCCATCGCCTCGGGCATCATCACCTCCGAGCAGGCCGCCGGGATGAACTGGGGCGCCAAGCTGGATCTGATCTTCACGCCCGGCTTCTCGACCGCCAAGGAGGTCACGACGATCTCCGGGCGCGGCGTCGGGATGGACGTGGTGCGCGCCAATATCGAGCGGATCGGCGGCGCCGTGGAAATCGAGAGCCGGCCGGGCAAGGGCGTGCACGTCACGATGCGCGTGCCGCTGACGTTGACGATCATCCCGGCGCTCGTCGTCGGCTCCGGCGCGCATTGCTTCGCGGTGCCGCGCTCGGCGATCGACGAGATCGTGCGTCCCAACGGGCAGAGCATCAGCCTGAAGAAACTGGGCGACGGCGATGTCGCGATGATCCGGGGGCGGATGCTGCCGGTGGTGGATCTCGGCCGCTTCCTCGGCTGCGGTGACGATGCGCCGGATCGCCGCCCGGTGCTGGTGATCGTCCGCGCGGGTGGCGGCGAGCGGTTCGCGCTCGCGGTCGATTCGGTGCTCGATCATGAGGAATTGGTGGTTAAGCCGGCCGCGCCCGCGATCATGGCGACGGGCATCTACGCGGGCGCGACGCTGCCCGACGACAGCCGGCCGATGCTGCTGCTGGACGTCGCCGGGCTCGCCGCCGCCAACGGCGTCCGCGCCGGAATGCCCGATCCCGTGGAGGCCGAGCCCGCCGATCGGCGCGAGCATGTGTCGATCCTGCTGTTCCGCGATCTGGACGGCGCCGAGCGTGGCGTGCGGCTGACCCTTGTCGAGCGGATCGAGGACGTCGATCGTGGCCAGGTCACGATGTCGGGCGATAGGCTGATGCTCGCGCACAACAACGCGCTGGTGCCGGTATTCGCCGGTGCCGCGCTGCCCGATCTCCCGCGCCTGCGGTTGCTCCAGCTCGGCGACGGCGCGGCGCGGCTCGCTTATGCGATCGAAGGCGTGATCGACGTGATCGAGCATGATGCGCGGCTTGTTCCCGCCGCCCGGCCGGGGCCCGTCGCCGGCGTGATGCTGATCGACGGCCGCAAGGTCGAGATGCTCGATCCCCACTGGCTGTTCGCGGGGCTTGCGACGCCCGCGGGCGGGCAGGGACCGCTGTGCCTGCTGGCGGGCGCCGACGATCATTGGTCGCGCGAATTGCTCGCGCCGCTGCTCGCCGCGGCCGGCTACCGCGTTGCGTTCGACGAAGGCGTCGCCGCCGACGCGATCGATGTCGTCATAGCGACGCGCGGCGAGCTACTGCCGCAGGGGATCAAGGCGCCGGTGGTGCGGCTGCGCGAGACGATCATGGCCGATGCCACCGGTGACCAGACCGTCTGGCGCTACGATCGGGACGCGCTGTTGCAGGCGGTAGGGCGCGCCACGCAGGCAAGCAGGAGCTAGGCAGTGGAGAGCTTGTATCTGATCGTCCGGATCGCCGGAGAGACCGTGGCGATCGGCGCCGAGGGCGTGGGATCGGTCGTCGAGATCGATTCGATCACCGCCGTGCCGCGAGTCGCCCCGCACATCGTTGGCCTGTTCGCATTGCGCAGCCGCATCCTCACCGTGGTCGATAGCGCCATGGCGCTCGGCGTGGGGCGATGCGCGCAGGGCGCTTTGCAGACCGCGGTGATCATAACCGCCGAGGGCCATGGCTATGCGCTGCTGGTGGAAGAGGTGATCGATGTCATCAAGGGAACCAAGCCTTCGCCGTGCATCGCGGTGATCGGGCGCGAATGGTCCCGCGTGACGATCGGCCAGGTCGCGACGCAGGAGGGCGATCGCCTGCTGATCGATCCCGCGCTGCTGATCCACGGTCGCGAAGCGATCGCGGCCTGAAGCAGCGCCGTTAACAGCTTGCTTACGCCGGTCCGCTATGACGGAGCACGCAATGAAGGGCCCGCGATGAAAACCTGTCTGGTAGTCGATGATTCCAAGGTGATCCGCAAGGTTGCCCGCCATATCCTTGAAACGCTTGATTTCTCCGTGGAGGAGGCCTGCGACGGACAGGAGGCGCTGCATTCCTGTCTCGCCGGCGCTCCGGACGTCATCCTGCTCGACTGGAACATGCCGGTGATGAGCGGGATCGAATTTCTGCGCGAGCTCGGCCACACCACGCTGCCCCATCGCCCCAAAATCGTCTTCTGCACGACCGAGAACGGCACCGCGCATATCCGCGCGGCGATAGATGCGGGCGCGGACGAATATGTGATGAAGCCGTTCGATCGCGATACGCTGGAAAGCAAGCTGCAGCTCGTCGGCGTCGCCTGAGGCGCTGGTCTTGCTATCGCACCCTTTGCCGGCAGCGCGCCCCGGCCGCCCCATTCGCGTCCTGATCGTCGACGATTCGATCGTCGCGCGCGCGGTGCTCGCCCGCATTCTCGCGCCCGATCGCGGTTTCGACGTCGCGGGGCAGGCGGGCACCGCCGCGGCGGCGATCGACATCCTTAAGACGCAGGCGGTCGACATCATCCTGCTCGACGTCAACATGCCGGGCCTGAGCGGCCTCGACGCGCTTCCCGCATTGATCGAGCGGAGCGGGGGCGCGCGAGTCCTGATCGTCTCCTCCGACTGCGGCACGGGGGCCGCGGTGACGATCTCCGCGCTTCGTCTCGGCGCGGCGGATACCTTGCTCAAGCCATCGGCGGGAGCGCTCAACGGACCGTTCGCGGTGACCCTGGTCGAAACGATATTGCGGATTGCCGCAGCACCTCGCCCGTCGGCGCCGCAGGGCGATATCCTCCCGGTTGCGAGGCAGGCGCCGTTCGTGCCGGTGGCGTCGCAGGCGGGGGTGGATTGCGTGGCGATCGGCGCCTCGACGGGCGGCGTCCATGCGCTCGCCAGCTTCTTCGCCGCCTATCCTTTCGAGGCACTGCCGCCCATCCTCGTCACCCAGCATCTGCCGGCGCCCTTCATGCCGTTCTTCGCGCGCCAACTCTCCGAAATGACCGGTCGGCCGACCCGGCTCGCGACCGACGGTGCCCCGCTGACGCCGGGCATCGTATTGCTCGCGCCGGGCGACGGGCATCTCGGGCTCGCGCGGACGCGGGGGCGGGTTCATGTCAAAATCTGTCGGCGGCCGACCTCGTCGGGTTGCATGCCGTCCGCCGATACGATGCTCGCTTCGGTGGCCGAGATGTTCGGCGACAGGGGGATGGGCGTGATCCTGAGCGGCATGGGGCGCGACGGGCTGGAAGGCGCGACGAGGCTGACCGAAGCCGGCGGCGAGGTCGTCGCCCAGGATGCGATGAGCTCGGTCGTGTGGGGAATGCCGGGGGCGGTCGCCAAGGCGGGGATCGCGCGTGCGATCCTGCCACCCGCGGCCCTCGCCGATCATGTCGCGGCCCAGGCGATGCGGCCGGAGCGTTCGGCATGGAAATGACCCCGATCGCCGTGTCCGCGCTTGCCGGTCTGCTCGAGCGGCGGACGGGGCAACAGCTCGTCGCGGGCAGGCGCTGGCGCATCGAGACCATATTGAAGCCGTTGCTTCGCGATCTCGGCTTCGAGACGATCGAAGCGCTCGTGATCCGTCTGAGGGGCGATGAAGCGTCGCCGCTCGCCGACAAGATCGTCGATGCATTGCTCAATAATGAAACCTTCTTCTTCCGTGACTTGTCGTGCTTTCATCACTTCACGTCCGAGGGTCTGGGCCTGCTGCACGCGGCGCGGCTGGGACAGCGCCGGCTGAGGATCTGGTCGGCGGGCTGTTCGACGGGGCAGGAAGCTTATTCGCTGTCGCTGGCGATCGGCGCGCAGCCGCGCTTCGCCGGCTGGGACATCGGCATCTTCGCGACCGACCTTTCGGCCGAGGCCATCGGGCGCGCCAGGGAAGGGCTGTTCAATCAGTTCGAAGTGCAGCGCGGCCTGCCGATCACCGATCTGATGCGCCATTTCGTTCAGGAAGGGGAGGCCTGGCGGATCAAGCCCGGCGTGCGGGCGCCGATCACCTTCCTCCAGCATAATCTGCTCAGCCCGCCGCCACCGGGGCGCTTCGACGCGATCCTCTGCCGCAACGTGATGCTGTATTTCTCGCCACAGCGGCAGCGCATGGTGTTTTCGCGGCTGCGGGAGGCGATCGCGAAGGATGGCCTGCTGATGCTGGGCGCGGGCGAGACGATATTGGGACAGACCGACGATTTCGCCTCCGATCGGGAGCTCAAGGGCCTCTACCGTCCCGTCTGATCTTTACGCTGGCGGGTCCGCCCCCCGCGCCGCTATGTCCGCGTCATGAGCGAGATCATCGATTGCCCTTCGCCGAACTTCGACGAGCGCAAGTCGCCCATTACGATCATCGTCCTCCATTATACCGGCATGACCGATGCCGCATCGGCGATCCAGCGGTTGACCGACGCCGAGGCGAAAGTCTCCAGCCATTATCTGATCGCCGAGGACGGGCAGGTGCTGCGCCTCGTCGACGAGGGCAAGCGCGCCTGGCACGCGGGCAAGAGCCGTTGGCGCGGTATCGACGACGTCAATTCGGCCTCGATCGGGATCGAGCTGGTCAATCCCGGTCATGAATTCGGCTATCGTCCCTTTCCCGAAGCGCAGATGGCGGCGCTGTTGCCTTTGATGTCCGGGATCGTCGGCCGCTACGGCGTGACGCGCGGCAATATCGTCGGCCATTCCGATATCGCCCCCGCGCGTAAGGAAGATCCGGGCGAATTGTTCGATTGGGAGCGGCTGGCCAAGGTGCGCCTCGCGCTGCCCCGCCCGGCGAAATATCTCACCGATCCGCACTGGACCGACGGCGGCTTCCTGCTCGCGCTCGAGCGTTTCGGCTATGATGTGCTCGATGGTCCGGCGGCGGTGCGCGCCTTCCAGCGGCGCTTTCGTCCCAAGACGATCGACGGGGTGGTGGATGGCGAGACGCGCGCGATCCTGCTCTCGCTGCTGACCGGAGGTGACAAGGGCGCCGAGGCGCGGTTGCAGGGCTGACTCGACTTGGCCGTGGCGGGCGCGTAGCGCATCGCGTGCCAGAGGGCCGGGCGGCCGCCGCTCGTCTTCAGACGAGGGGAGGAAAGTCCGGGCTCCGCAGAGCAACGGTGCCGGGTAACACCCGGCGGGCGCGCTGGCGACGGCGCGCCTAGGGACAGTGCAACAGAAAGCATACCGCCCGCTTTCGAGCGGGTAAGGGCGAAAGGGTGCGGCAAGAGCGCACCGCGCTTCCGGCAACGGCGGCGGCACGGCAAACCCCACCGGGAGCAAGACCGAATAGGAGCGGCACATGGCCCGGCTCGGGTCCGTCGCTCGGGTTGGTCGCTTGAGGCGGCGCGCGAGCGTCGTCCTAGAGGAATGGTCGCCCATCCGGCGCAAGCCGGTGGACAGAACCCGGCTTACAGGCCCTCTGGCATTTTTCTTCCGGCCCTCCGCTTTCGCGGGGGTGACGGGCAGGCTAGTCGGGGCCGGTGAAACCCTATCTCGCCCTGATGCGCCGCATCCTCGATGAAGGCGTGCGGCAGGACGATCGCACCGGCGTCGGCACGCTCTCGGTGTTCGGCCACCAGATGCGGTTCGCTCTCGGCCAGGGCTTCCCCGCGCTCACCACCAAGAAGCTCCACCTGCGCTCGATCATCGTCGAGCTGCTGTGGTTCCTGCGCGGCGACACCAACGTGCGCTGGCTGCACGATCATAAGGTCAGCATCTGGGACGAATGGGCGCGCGAAGACGGCGATCTCGGCCCGGTCTACGGCAAGCAGTGGCGCGATTGGGAGGGCCCTGGGGGCGTCCACATCGACCAGATCGGACTGCTGATCGACCTCATCAACCGCGATCCCGCCTCGCGCCGCCAGATCGTCTCGGCGTGGAACCCGACGGACCAGCCGCGCATGGCTCTGGCGCCCTGCCACTGCCTGTTCCAGACGCACGTCGCCGACGGCAAGCTCAGCCTCCAGCTCTACCAGCGCTCGGCGGACGTGTTCCTTGGCGTGCCGTTCAACATCGCCAGCTACGCATTGCTCACCCACATGCTCGCGCAGCAATGCGGGCTGGAAGTGGGCGATTTCGTGTGGACCGGGGGCGATTGCCACCTCTACCTCAACCATCTCGACCAGGCCGAGTTGCAGCTATCGCGCGATCCCGGGCCGCTCCCCCGGCTCGAAATCCTGCGCAAGCCGGCGGCGATCGACGGCTATGCGCCCGAGGATTTCCTGCTCCACGATTATGTCGCGCAGCCGCACATCAAGGCGCCGGTGGCGGTGTGAACCGGCCCGAGATCGTCCTCTTCGTCGCGCGCGCCGATAACGGCGTGATCGGGCGCGACGGCAAACTGCCCTGGCATCTTCCCGAAGACCTCAAGCGCTTCAAGGCGATGACGATGGGCCGGCCGATGATCATGGGCCGCAAGACGTTCGAAAGCCTGCCGGGGCGCCTGCCGGGCCGCCGCCACATCGTGCTGACGCGCGACCGCGGCTGGCGGGCCGAGGGCGCCGAGGCAGCGCCGGACATCGGGAGCGCGCTGGCGCTGGCGGGCGATGTCGATGAAGTGGCGGTGATCGGCGGGAGCGAGATCTTCGCGCTGTTCCTGGATCGCGCCGACCGGATCGAGCTGACCGAGGTCCACCGCACGGTCGAGGGCGATGCCGTCATGCCACCTCCCGGCAAGGGCTGGCGCGTCGCGAAGCGCGAAATGGGTGGCCCCGATTTCGATTTCGTCACGATAGTTCGGGCATGATTGGCAGGGGCGTGCGCGCTCCCCTATAGGCGCGCGATGCAGCGGCTTTCTGGCGCCGCGCCGGTGCCGGAGGCTCTCCGCGGCGGCGTCCTCGCGCTCGGCAATTTCGATGGCTTCCATCGCGGCCACCAGGCGGTGGTCGGGCGCGCGATCGAACGCGCCCGCGCCGAGCGGCGGCCCGCGATCGTCGCGACCTTCGATCCGCACCCGGCGCGCTTCTTCCGCCCCGATCTC
>NZ_CAHJXD010000050.1 GCF_903644055.1 Sphingomonas bacterium
TGCAAGCTGTGCGAGGCGGTGTGCCCGGCGCAGGCGATCACGATCGAGGCCGAGCCGCGCGACGACGGCAGCCGCCGGACGACGCGCTACGACATCGACATGACCAAGTGCATCTATTGCGGCTTCTGCCAGGAAGCGTGCCCGGTCGATGCGATCGTCGAGGGGCCGAACTTCGAATATTCGACCGAGACGCGCGAGGAGCTGATCTACGACAAGGCCAAGCTGATCGCCAACGGCGACCGCTGGGAACGCGCGATCGCCGCCAACCTTGCCGCCGATGCGCCGTATCGATAATGGCGCCCGCGACCCCTCCCAACCCGCTCATCCTGAGTAGGGATCGAGCGCAATCGAGAGCCCGTATCGAAGGACATGCACAGGTCCTTCGATACGCCATTTCGACAAGCTCAATGGCTACTCAGGATGAGCGGGCATTTTCCTTGATGGGCAAGAAGAACGCTTGATCCAGACGCTCGCCTTCTACCTGTTCGCGATCCTCACCTGCCTTTCCGGCGGGCTGTGCGTCACCGCGCGCAATCCGGTGCACAGCGTGCTGTGGCTGATCCTCGCCTTCTTCAACGCGGCGGGGCTGATGGTGCTGGTCGGGGCGGAGTTCATCGCGATGCTGCTGGTGATCGTCTATGTCGGCGCTGTCGCGGTGCTCTTCCTGTTCGTGGTGATGATGCTCGACATCGATTTCGCCGAGCTTCGGACGGGGTTCGCGCGCTACCTGCCGCTGGGCGTGGGGCTGGTCGCGCTGCTGGCGGGCGAGGTGATCTTCGCGGAGAGCGCGTGGACCGCGGGCGGGATCACGCTGGGCGCGACCGCGCCGACGCCGGACGGCGTGCCCAACATCCAGGCGCTCGGCATCCTGATCTACACGCGCTACCTCTATATCTTCGAGGGGGCGGGGCTGGTGCTGCTCGTCGCGCTGATCGGCGCGATCGTGCTGACGCACCGCAAGCGCGGCGACGTGCGGCACCAGAACATCACGCAGCAGAACATGCGCCGGCCGCAGGATGCGACGCGCAACACCAGCCCCATCGTGGGGCAGGGGGTGGAATTGTGAGGATATTCTCGATCCTCCCCTGGAAGGGGAGGTGGCGCGCGCAGCGCGACGGAGGGGTGTCGGCCTCTGTTCGAGCGCGATACCCCTCCACCAGCCTGCGGCTGGTCCCCCTCCCCTTGCAGGGGAGGAACTGATGGTCATCGGCCTCACGCATTATCTCACCGTATCGGCGATCCTGTTCGGGACGGGGGTGTTCGGCATCTTCCTCAACCGCAAGAATCTCATCATCATCCTGATGGCGATCGAGCTGATATTGCTCAGCGTGAACATCAATCTCGTCGCTTTCTCCGCCTATCTCCACGATCTCGTCGGGCAGGTGTTCGCGATGTTCGTGCTGACGGTCGCGGCGGGGGAGGCGGCGATCGGGCTTGCGATCCTCGTCATCTATTTCCGCAGCCGGGGCACGATCGCGGTCGACGATGTCAATCGGATGAAGGGGTGAGCCTTTTGTCTATCCTCGTCCTCCCGGCGAAGGCTGGGATCTCGTGCGGCATCTGTCGCGCCTCTGCTCATGAGATCCCAGCTTTCGCTGGGATGACGGAGAGAAATGGGATGACGGTTTCGGCATGATCGTCGCGCTCGTCTTCCTGCCGCTGCTCGCCGCGCTGATCGCGGGGCTGGGGAATCGCGCGATCGGCAATGGGCCGGCCAAGCTGGTGACGACGGCCGCGCTGTTCGGATCGTGCGCGCTCGCCTGGCCGATCTTCCTGGGCTTCCTCGCCGGCGGGGACAGCGCGCATGTCGTCAAGGTGCTGAGCTTCATCAGCTCGGGCGATCTCCAGGTCGATTGGGCGCTGCGCGTCGATGCGCTGACCGCGGTGATGCTGGTGGTGATCACCAGTGTATCGGCGCTCGTCCACCTGTATAGCTGGGGCTATATGGCCGAGGACCCCTCGCAGCCGCGTTTCTTCGCCTACCTCTCGCTGTTCACCTTCGCGATGCTGATGCTGGTGACGAGCGACAACCTGATCCAAATGTTCTTCGGCTGGGAGGGCGTCGGCCTCGCTTCCTATCTGCTGATCGGTTTCTGGTATGAGAAGCCGAGCGCGCAGGCCGCAGCGATCAAGGCGTTCGTCGTCAACCGCGTCGGCGATTTCGGCTTCTCGCTGGGCATCTTCGGCACTTTCCTCGTGTTCGGCACGGTCTCGATTCCCACGATCCTCGCCGCGGCGCCGGGGATGGCGGGATCGACGATCGGCTTCCTGGGCGGGCGCGTCGATACGATGACTTTGCTCTGCCTGCTGCTGTTCGTCGGCGCGATGGGCAAATCGGCGCAGCTCGGGCTGCACACCTGGCTGCCCGATGCGATGGAGGGGCCGACGCCGGTCTCGGCGCTGATCCACGCGGCGACGATGGTGACGGCGGGCGTGTTCATGGTCTGCCGCCTCAGCCCGATGTTCGAGACGAGCCCGGCGGCGCTGACGGTGGTGACCTATGTCGGCGCGGCGACCTGCCTGTTCGCGGCGACGGTCGGCACGGTGCAGACCGACATCAAGCGCGTGATCGCTTATTCGACCTGTTCGCAGCTCGGCTACATGTTCTTCGCCGCCGGCGTTGGCGCCTATGGCGCGGCGATGTTCCACCTGTTTACGCATGCCTTCTTCAAGGCTCTGCTGTTCCTCGGCGCGGGATCGGTGATCCACGCGATGCATCACGAGCAGGACATGCGCTTCTACGGCGGCCTGCGAAAGTCGATCCCGATCACCTTCTGGGCGATGATGGCGGGGACGCTGGCGATCACCGGGGTCGGCATCGAGAATCTGTTCGGGTTCGCGGGTTTCTATTCGAAGGATGCGATCATCGAGGCGGCCTATGCGCGGGGCAGCCAGGCGGGCGGCATCGCGTTCATGGTGGGCGTGGTCGCGGCGCTGCTGACGAGCTTCTATTCGTGGCGGCTGATATTCCTGACCTTCTTCGGCAAGCCGCGCTGGGCGGGCTCCGAGCATATCCGGCATGCGGCGCACGATGCGCACGGACATGGGCACGATGACCATGCGCACGATGCCCCCGACGAGGGCGCCGGCGGCGAACCGCATCACGATCCGCACGGCGTCGAGCAGGTGGAGCAAGGCACCGCGGGCTATCATCCGCACGAAAGCCCGGTGACGATGCTGGTGCCGCTGATCGTACTGACGATCGGCGCGGTCTTCGCGGGGTTCCTGTTCGCGGGGCCGTTCATCGGGGAGGGCGGCGGCGTCTTCTGGCACGACAGCCTGGCGTTCGATCACGAGTTCATGGAGGCGGTCGAGCGCGTGCCGATGATCGTCAAGCTCTCGGCCTCGATCGTGATGGCGATCGGCTTCCTGATCGCGCTATGGGCCTATGTGCTGGACCTCAGCATTCCGAAACGTTTCACCGACACGTTCGGCGGCCTGTATCAATTCCTGCTGCGCAAATGGTATTTCGACGAATTGTACGACCTGATCTTCGTCCGCCCCGCCTTCGCGCTCGGCCGCTTGCTGTGGAAGCGGGGGGACCAGGGGACGATCGACCGCTTCGGGCCCAACGGCATGGCGGCGCTGGTGCAGGCGGGCTCGGTCGCCAGCCGCAAGTTCCAGTCGGGCTATGTCTATACCTATGCGCTGGTGATGCTGCTCGGGCTGGCGGCGGCGGCGACCTGGGCGATGGCGATATGAGGAGCGCGCCACAATTCCTCCCCGGCACGGGGAGGGGGACCGGCCGCAGGCCGGTGGAGGGGGCTCTCCGCGAGCGTCCCGCCTCGCCGCTCCCCCCCTCCACCACCCGCTGCGCGGGCGGTCCCCCTCCCCGTGCCTGGGAGGAACCATGAACGGCTTCCCGATTCTCACTGTGTTGCTCGCGGTGCCGATGCTCGGCGCGGTCGGCTGCCTGTTCGCCGATGCCAAAGCGGCGCGGTGGGTGGCGCTGGGCGCGACGCTGATCGATTTCGCGATCGGCATCCTGCTGTGGGCGACGTACCGCATCGGCGGGCCGCAGTGGCAGTTCCAGGAGCATCTCGGGCTGTTCGGCAGCTTCGGCTGGGCGCTGGGGATCGACGGCATCGCGCTGATGCTGATCATGCTTTCGGTGTTCCTGATGCCGATCTGCATCCTCGCGAGCTGGGTCTCGATCGAGAAGCGCGTGCCCGAATATATGGCGGCGTTCCTGCTGATGGAGACGCTGATGCTCGGCGTGTTCGCGGCGCAGGACCTGTTCCTGTTCTACATCTTCTTCGAGGCCGGGCTGATTCCGATGTACCTTATCATCGGCATCTGGGGCGGGGCCGAGCGGATCTACGCGAGCTACAAATTCTTCCTCTACACCCTGCTCGGCTCGATCGTGATGCTGATCGCGATGCTGTGGATGGCCAATCATGCCGGCACGACGAGCATCCCCGCGCTGATGGCCGCCGATTTCCCGATGCCCGCGCAGACATTGCTGTTCCTCGCCTTCTTCGCGAGCTTCGCGGTGAAGATGCCGATGTGGCCGGTGCACACCTGGCTGCCCGACGCGCACGTCCAGGCGCCGACCGCGGGATCGGTGATCCTGGCGGGCGTGCTGCTCAAGATGGGCGGCTACGGCTTCATCCGCTTCTCGCTGCCGATGTTCCCGCAGGCGAGCGCGCAGCTCTTCTGGCTGATCGCGCTGCTGTCCTCGGTGGCGATCGTCTACACCAGCCTCGTCGCGCTGGTGCAGCAGGATATGAAGAAGCTGATCGCTTATTCCTCGGTCGCGCACATGGCGTTCGTCACCTTCGGGCTGTTCGCGTTCAACCGGCA
>NZ_CAHJXD010000051.1 GCF_903644055.1 Sphingomonas bacterium
TCGCGATCGGCCCCACGCCCGGCGCGCACGCCTGGAGCCCGAGTGCGCCGCCAAGCGCCAGCCCGCCGCGAAGCATATCCCTACGCGCGAAGTCCGTCCGCCGCATCGCTCGCCCCCTGTTGCAACGCAGCGAGGCTATGGGGATCATTACCGGAATGCAACTGCTATGGCTCGATCGCGGCGCGCCTCAATCGCGGAACGGATCGCGGACCAGGATCGTGTCCTCGCGCTCGGGGCTGGTCGAGACCAGCGCCACCGGGCAGCCGATCAGTTCCTCGATCCGGCGGACATATTTGATCGCGGGGGCGGGCAGGTCGGCCCAGCTTCGCGCGCCCCGCGTCGATCCGCTCCAGCCCTCGATCGTCTCGTAGACCGGCGTCACCGCCGCCTGGTCGCGCGCGTGCGGCGGCAGATAATCATAAGTCCGGTCGCCGAGCCGATAGCCGGTGCAGATGCGCAGCGTCTCGAAGCCGTCGAGCACGTCGAGCTTGGTCAGCGCGATGCCGGTGATGCCCGAGACCGCCACCGCCTGCCGCATCAGCACCGCATCGAACCAGCCGCAGCGGCGCTTGCGCCCGGTGACGGTGCCGAACTCGTGCCCGCGCGTGCCCAGCCGCTCGCCGATCGCATTGTCCTGCTCGGTGGGGAAGGGGCCGGCGCCGACGCGCGTCGTATAGGCCTTGACGATGCCGAGCACGAACCCCGCCGCCGACGGCCCCAGCCCCGATCCCCCCGCCGCGGTCCCCGCGATCGTGTTCGACGAGGTGACGAACGGATAGGTGCCGTGGTCGACATCGAGCAGCACGCCCTGCGCCCCTTCGAACAGGATGCGCTTGCCCCGCCCGCGCGCCTCGTCGAGCGTCCGCCACACCGGGCTGGCATAAGGCAGCAGGAAGCCCGCGACCTCGCCCAGCTCGGCCATCAGCGCGGCGCGATCGATCGGCGGCACGCCGAAGCCCGCGCGCAACGCGTCATGGTGCGCGCACAGCCGGTCGAGCTGCGGGCCGAGATCGTCGAGGTGCGCGAGATCGCAGACGCGGATCGCGCGGCGGCCGACCTTGTCCTCATAGGCCGGGCCGATGCCGCGCCGGGTGGTGCCGATCTTGCCGGCGCCGCTGGCATCCTCGCGCAGCGCATCAAGGTCGCGATGGAACGGCAGGATCAGCGGGCAGGTCTCGGCGATCTGGAGCGTCTCCGGGCTGATCGCGACGCCCTGGCCCTCCAGCTTGGCGACCTCGTCGCGGAAGTGCCACGGATCGAGCACGACGCCGTTGCCGATCACCGACAATGTGCCGCGCACGATGCCCGAGGGCAGCAGGCTCAGTTTGTAGATCTGGTCGCCGACGACGAGCGTATGCCCGGCATTGTGCCCGCCCTGGAAGCGCACCACGACGTCGGCGCGGCTCGCCAGCCAGTCGACGATCTTGCCCTTGCCCTCATCGCCCCATTGCGCGCCGATGACCGTGACGTTTGCCAATGCCTGCTTCCTGATGTTCCGGAACGGGGCGCGCATAGAGGGCGGGGGCGGGCGGGTCCATCATCAAAGCGATCGGCGAGCGTAGGGCCTGGACGGGATTGACAGATAAGAACATATCAGGTACATACGAATAGTGATTATGGGTCGGCATCCGATTCGCGGCGCGATCGTCGCGGCCGCATGGAGCGGGAAGGCGGCCGGCCTGTTGCTGCTCATCATGCTGAAGCTATGCCGCGCTTGTGTCGAGCGAGCGGCCAAGGTCTTCGGTCATGCCGGACATGTTCCGGCATCCACGGGCCCCGAGGGCGCGGCAGCGGACCATGAGCGCCGTGAACTTCGAAAACCGCCTGTTCCGAGCCTTGCCGGAGGGGGTGAGAGACGTAGGCGCAAATCCGGCGAGCGGATGGGCTGGCTCGAACGGATGCAGGCGCGGTCAGGGTCGCCCGGCGATTTCGACGGGCTTTCCGGCGATCAGCTCATGCGTGCAATCGTCCGGCTGTCCGCCGGCGTCCAGCGCCGCGATCGTCGTCCAGCCTTCGCGGCGCAGCGCGGCGGCGGCGGCGGGATCGTGGCCGAGCGGCAGGAAGATGCGGCGCGCGGGCTCGACGCCGAGGCCGATATCGACGAGCGGATCGAGGTACAGCGAGAAGCCGACCGCGGGCTCCTCGGCCTCGTCGTTGTGGACGAGCGTATAGCTGCCGCCGCGCCCGATCTCGCCGGCCAGCCCGCGCCCGAACAGCGAGAAGCCGATCCATGTCTGATATTCGAAGCCGTGGCGTTCGGTGGGATCGAGCGTCAGCGTGGCTTCGCCGCCGATCGCCGCGGCGATCGCCTCGACGCCCGCGATCCGGCTTTCGAGCGCCGCCATCACGGGCAGCGCGCGCAGCCTGGGCAAAGCGGTCGCGATCGGCCCGCAGGCTTCGAGCAGCGGCAGATAATCGGTGGCACCCGCCGCCGCGAGGCCGCCCGCGTCCTTGGCGTCGAGCATCGCGCGCACCGCGCGCGCCTCGGCCTTGGGCAGGGGCAGGGGGCCGGCGCTCAGCGTCTCGACGAGATCGGGCAGCGTCAGATCGATCGTGATGTCGGTCACGCCAGCGGCCTTCAGCGCGTCGAGTGCCACGCGCAGCACCTCGGTCACCGCCGCCACCGTATCGCTGCCGATCAGCTCGGCGCCCGCCT
>NZ_CAHJXD010000052.1 GCF_903644055.1 Sphingomonas bacterium
GCCCGCCCCGGCGTCCGCACCGCGCGGCCGTCGAGCAGGATCGCGCCGCCGTCGCCTACGGCCGCCGCCGTGTAGAAGCGCTTCACGGCAAGGCTTCGAGCAGCGCCACGAGCTCCGAGGCATGGCCGGCGACGACGTCCGCGCCGCCGCCGCGCAGCTCCTCGGCCGAATGATAGCCCCAGGCGACCCCGATCGCCGCCGCCCCCGCCGCCTTGGCCATCCCCATGTCGAAGCTGGTATCGCCGATCATCGCGGTCGTCTCCGGCCCCGCGCCCGCATCGGCCATCGCCTGCCGCAGCATCGCGGGATGCGGCTTGGAAGGGTGGCGGTCGGCGGTCTGCAACGTGACGAATCGCGGATGGAGGCCATGCTTGTCGAGGACCGCGGCCAGGCCCCGATCGGACTTGCCCGTCGCCACGCCGAGCAGCCAGCCGCGCGCCGCCAGGCCGTCGATCGCCTCGACGATGCCCTCGTACAGCGGCTCCTCGGCCAGCCCCTGCTGGCGCAGCGCGAAGAAGCTGTCCTTGTAGGATTGCGCGAGCAGGGCATGCGTCTCCGCCGCGCCCTCGGGATGCAGCACGCGCATCGCCTCGATCACCGAAAGCCCGATGATCGACCGCATCGCCGCCCGCCGCGGCGGCGCCACCCCGCACGCCGCGAAGCCTGTTTCCAGCGCGGTGCAGATCGTCGCCTGCGAATCGACCAGAGTGCCGTCGCAATCGAACACCGCGAGCCGGTTCATGCGCCCGCCGCCATCGCGCGCGCCACATCGTGGCGGCCCAGCGCGGTGAGCGCCGCCTCGACGCCGGCCCGCTCCGAAGCGCTCTTGTTCTGCCCCAGCTTGGCGACGCCGCGCAGCAGGGGCGCGTCGATCGCGAAGCCGACGATGCCCTTCAGCAGCGCGCCGTTCCGCGCGGGGCTGAGCTTGGCCATCGTCCACGCGGGCTTGGGGGCGAGCAGCGCCTCCTGCGCGGCGCTCAGCCGGTCGAGCTGGTCGATCAGGTCGGCCTCCCCTAGCCGCCGCGCTATGCCCTCGATCTCGACCAGCCGGTAATTCCACGTCGGCACCTGATCCTCGGTTCCGTACCAGTCGGGACTGATATAGGCGTCGTCGCCGACGACCGTCGCCAGCGCCGGCGCGCCGTCGAGATGCGCCGTCAGCCGGTTCGCGCGGGCGAGGTGGAAACGGATCGATCCGTCCGCGCCGATCGCCAGAGGCGCGTGCGCGGCGACGGGCCTGCCATCGATCGCGATGCTGATCTGGGCGAAAGCGCGCGTGGCGACGAAGGCGCGCAGTTCCGCGTCATGCGCCCAGGCGAAGGCGCGGCTGGGATGCGTCACCGGCTGCCCCTGCTGCGCCGTTCTCCCTTGCGATCCTTGCGCCGCGCCTTGGCGGCGGCGCTGATCGCTTTCTTCTTGCCCTCGGGGGTTTCCGAGAATTTGGGCTGGTCGAAGGGCATGCTGTCGCCCAGCGTCCGATCGAAGCCGAGCAAGGTCAGGCTTTCGTCGAAATGCGCCGGCGGCTCGGCCGCGACCTCCAGCACCCCGCCACCGGGATGATCGACGCGCAGGCGGCGCGCGTGGAGGTGCATCTTGCGGCTGACCCCGCCGGTGAGGAACGCATCCTGCCCGCCATATTTGCCGTCGCCGACGATCGGGTGGCCGATCGCGGCCATATGGACGCGGAGCTGGTGCGTCCGCCCGGTATGGGGCTGTAGCTCGACCCAGGCGGCGGTATTGCCCGCGCGCTCGACGACGCGATAGCGGGTGCGCGCCGGGCTGCCCTCCTTCTCGTCGACGTGCATCTTCTCGCCACCGGTGCCGGGCTGCTTGGCGAGCGGCAGCTCGATCATGCCGTCGGCGATCGAGGGCACGCCCGTCACCAGCGCCCAGTAGAGCTTGCGCGCGGTGCGGCTGGAGAAAGCCTTCGAGAAATAAGCGGCGGCCCCCGAAGACCGCGCGAGCAGCAGCACGCCGCTGGTGTCCTTGTCGAGCCGGTGCACGAGCTTGGGGCGGCCCTCCGCCTCGAACTGGAGACCGTCGAGCAGCCCGTCGAGATGCCGCTCGGTCTTGGTGCCGCCCTGCGTCGCGAGGCCGGGCGGCTTGTCGATGACGATCGCGGCGCGGTCGCGATGGAGGACGAGGCCCTGCACGAACGCCTCGTCCTCGGGCGAGAGCGGCGGGCGGTCCTTCTTCGGGCGGGCGGCGGCGGGCGCCGGGGCTTCGAGCGGGGGAACGCGGATCACCTGCCCGGCGGCGATATGATCGCCCGGCGCGACTCGCTTGCCGTCGACGCGCAATTGCCCCGTCCGCGCCCAGCGCGAGACGATGTTGAAGCTGGCGTCGGCCATATGCCTGTGGAACCAGCGATCGAGCCGGATACCGTCGTCGTCGTCGCCGACGGTGAAGGAGCGCGCCTCGCCGCTCACGCCAGCGCCCGCACCATCAGCAGCCCCGCGAACAGCGCCAGCACCGATCCCACCACCGATGCGAGCGCATAGCTCGCCGCGGTCACGGGCTCGCCGCGATTGATCATGTTGACCGTCTCGAGGCTGAACGCCGAGAAGGTCGTGAAGCCGCCGAGGACGCCGACACCCAGGAACAGCCGCAACGGCTCGCTGTTCGGCCCCATCAGCGGCGGCCGCGCCAGCGTTCCCGCGAGCACCCCCATCAGGAAGCCGCCGACGATATTGACCATCAGCGTGCCGAACGGAAAATCGGGCCCGAGATTGCGCAGCGCGATGCCGCCGACATGATAGCGGAAGCCCGCGCCGATCGCGCCGCCGAGCATGACGAGGATGAGGGGCGGAAAGCCGGGCATGCGCTGCCTGTAGCGGCGCGCATCCCCGGCGTCATCCCGCTCTGATGCTCAACCGAACAACAGCGCCCAGAGGATCATCAGCAGCCCGACCGTGGCGATCATCCAGACGATCGAGCGGATCTTGGGAATGCCCGCGGCATAGAGCGGCAGGTAGATCAGGCGCCCGAAGAAATAGAGCGCCGCGCCATATTCGGTCTTCCAGCCGAGATGCCCCGCGGCGATCGCGCCGAGCAGGCCGCCGATGAACAATGGCAAGGTCTCGAACAGATTGGCCTGCGCGCGCGCCAGCCGCCCGGCGAGCGGGTCGAGCGGCGGCATCGTCTCGTCGCGCGGGCCGGCGTTCCAATCGATGCCATATTGCTTGGTTCGCGCCTGCCCCGCCGCGCCGATCTGCACCAAAGCGAGGACGAGGGTGGCGCCAAGCCAGATCAGTTCATGCGGCATCATCATTCTCCCGTGATATCGATCGAGCCGCGGCTGCCGCCGCTCTCCGGCGAAATCGCCAGCGCGAACTTCTTGTCGGCCTTGGTCGCGGCCAGCCCGCCGTCGCCGCTGATCGGGCTGATCGTGTAGCCGGCATCGGCGGCGGCCTGACGATAATAAGCCAGCACGGCGGCGGGATCCTTGGGATTGGTGAAGGTCAGGTGGACGCTGCCATGATCGTCGCCCGCCTTGCCCTTGTCGATATCCTTGTCCTTGCCGAGCACGTCGACCGTCCTGATCTGCGTATCGGGGGCGAGCTTCATCCCGTCGATATCCATATGCCCGTTCATCATGAAGCCGGGGATCGAGACCTTGGCATCGAAGCCGGGGATGTTGAGCGACATCCGGCCGCTGCCCTTGTCGTCCTTGGTCATGCTGATGTGGACGTCGTTGCCGCTCTTGGTATCGGCGTTCGAATGCACGTCGCAACCGGCGATCAACAGCATCGGCGCAAGCATCAGGGGCAGGAAAACGCGCATCACGGGCTCCTTTGGGCGGCCACCATAGCCGCACCTGTATTGCATTGCCAATACGCTTGCCTTGAAGATTTGGGCGGATGTTGTCTCGGATCGACCGTCACCCGCCGCACAGCCGACTCGATCCGGCGCTTTGAGGATTCGCTGTGCAGCATTTTGCTTGAATGCTTGAATCGATTGTGATTCTGTCCGGCGATGGCGCGCCGTTCCACGCTCTCCGTGATCAAATCCGCCGCACTGCCTGCGCTCGCGCTGTTCGTGATCGCCGATTTCGCGGCCTTTGCGATCTTCGGCCCCAACGGCCTGCTGTCGCTCGCCGGCTATCACCAGCAGAAGGCCGAGAAGATCGTCACGCTCGATCGGCTCAAGGCCGAACGCGGCCGCCTCGAGCATCATGCCGCGCTGCTCGATCCCCGCCACGTCGACCCGGATTATGCCGACGAGATCGTGCGCCACGAGACCGGGCAGGTCCGCCCCGACGAAGTGATCATCCCGAGCAATTAGCTTGGAGGCTTTTGCCTCCGACAAGCGTTGCCGCTGCTGTCGATCCACGCCTATAGGCTAAGGGTCTAGCGCATTCGCCCGCGACGGGAGCTTTCATCTTGGCCAAGGCCGCTGCACGATCCGCCTCCATCCCCACGGCCGCCGCCGCGCCGCCCGCTTCCAATCGCGAGCGCCCCGCCGAACCCAGGCGCTTCGAGGGCAGCAAGGAGGAGCTGCTCGAATTCTACCGCCAGATGCTGCTCATCCGCCGCTTCGAGGAGAAAGCGGGGCAGCTCTATGGTCTCGGGCTGATCGGCGGTTTCTGCCACCTCTATATCGGGCAGGAGGCGGTCGCGGTCGGCCTCCAGTCGGCGCTGGAGCCGGGCAGGGATTCGGTCGTTACGGGCTATCGCGATCATGGCCACATGCTCGCCTACGGGATCGATCCCAAGCTGATCATGGCCGAGCTTACCGGGCGCGCCGCCGGCATCTCCAAGGGCAAGGGCGGCTCGATGCACATGTTCAGCGTCGAGCATAAATTCTACGGCGGGCACGGCATCGTCGGCGCGCAGGTCTCGATCGGCACGGGCCTCGGCTTCAAGCACAAATATGCCGAGGATGGCGGGCTGGCGCTGGTCTATTTCGGCGACGGCGCGGCCAACCAGGGCCAGGTCTATGAAAGCTTCAACATGGCGGAGCTGTGGAAGCTGCCCGTGATCTTCGTGATCGAGAACAACCAATATGCGATGGGCACCAGCGTCAACCGCGCTTCGGCCGAGGACCAGCTCTACAAGCGCGGCGAAAGCTTCCGCATCCCCGGGCTCCAGGTCGACGGCATGGACGTGCTCGCGGTGCGCGGCGCCGCCGAGACCGCGCGCGAATGGGTGAAGGCGGGCAAGGGGCCGATCCTGCTCGAGCTCAAGACCTATCGCTATCGCGGGCATTCGATGTCCGATCCCGCCAAATATCGGTCGCGCGACGAGGTTCAGTCGGTCCGCGAAAAGAGCGACCCGATCGATCATCTCGCGCGCGAGCTCGGCGCGATCGGCGTCGGCGAGGATCGGTTGAAGGCGCTCGACAAGGAAATCCGCAAGATCGTCGCCGATGCCGCCGCCTTCGCCGAGGAAAGCCCCGAACCCGATCCCGGCGAACTCTACACCGACGTCCTCGTCGATACCTATTGAGCGAAGCTTCGATGCCCACCGAACTCAAGATGCCCGCGCTTTCCCCGACGATGGAGGAAGGCACGCTCGCCAAATGGCTGGTCAAGGAAGGCGATGCGGTCAGATCGGGCGATGTCCTCGCCGAAATCGAGACCGACAAGGCGACGATGGAATTCGAAGCGGTCGACGAGGGCACGCTTTCGAAGATCATCGTGCCCGAGGGCAGCGAAGGCGTGAAGGTCGGTACGGTGATCGCGCTGATCCAGGGCGAGGACGAGGATGAGCTTTCTCTCCCCAAGCAGGGCGAGGAAGATCAGGTCGAGCAGCCCTCCGATCAGAAAACGGAACCTGAAGGCGAGAGCGGCAAGGAGGAAGCGCCCAAGCAAATGCCGACCGGCGCGCGCGATCTCGTCGCCGCGGTCGCGCATACGCACGAGGATCCCGAGGCACCCGCCGGCACCGAAGTCGTCAGGATGACGGTGCGCGAGGCGCTCAAGGAGGCGATGGCCGAGGAGATGCGCGCCGACGATCGCGTCTTCGTGATCGGCGAGGAGGTCGCCGAATATCAGGGCGCCTACAAGGTCACGCAGGGGCTGCTCGACGAATTCGGGGCCAAGCGAGTGATCGATACGCCGATCACCGAATATGGCTTCGCGGGCGTCGGCACGGGGGCCGCGATGGCGGGGCTCAGGCCGATCGTCGAGTTCATGACCTTCAACTTCGCGATGCAGGCGATCGATCACATCATCAATTCGGCCGCCAAGACCAATTATATGTCGGGCGG
>NZ_CAHJXD010000053.1 GCF_903644055.1 Sphingomonas bacterium
GGGGGCTGCCGCCTGTTTCGGACGCGGGACGGGTGGATGGCACTCAACCTGCCGCGCGACGAGGATTGGGAACTGATCCCCGCTCTGCTCGGCGAACCTGCCGGGGATTGGGAGGCGATCCTGCGCCTGGCTGCGACGCGCGAACGGAATGCCCTGCTGGCCCAAGCCCGGTTGCTCGGTCTCGCGGCGGCGGCGGACGAGACGCCGGCGGCCGGCCCCGCCTTCACCATGGCGCGGCTGGGCAGCGCCCCATCGCGGCACGCCGTTCCGCTGGTGGTGGATATGTCTTCGCTGTGGGCGGGGCCGCTCGCCGGCGCGCTGCTTGCGGCGGTGGGCGCGCGCGTCGTCAAGGTCGAAAGCCGCAGGCGGCCCGATGGCGCGCGCCTCGGCGACAAAACATTTTACGATCTGCTCAACGCGGGCAAGGCCAGCGTCGCGCTTGATCTCACCGTGCCAGAGGACCGGCGGCGGCTCGGCCGGCTGATCGATACCGCGGATATCGTGATCGAAAGCGCCCGCCCCCGCGCGCTGCTACAGATGGGGATCGACGCCGCCGATGCGGCGCGGCGCGGCGCCACCTGGATAGCGATCACCGCGCATGGCCGGGCGGGCGAGGCCGGCGACTGGATCGGCTATGGCGACGATGCGGGCGTCGCCGCTGGCGTGTCGGCGGCGATGGCGCGCGCCTGGGGCGCGCCACTGTTCGCCGGCGACGCGATCGCCGATCCGCTGACCGGCATCACGGCGGCGGTGGCGGGATGGGCGAGCTGGCGCAACGGCGGCGGGCATCTGATCTCGCTCGCTCTATCGCAGGTGGCGGCGCATGCGGCGCGGCTCCACGAAGCAAGCGATGTGCGCGCGTGGCAGACGCTGGCCGCAAGCGACGACCGTCCGCTCTATCCGCTTCGCGTACCGCCCGGCGCGGCGCGATCGCTCGGCGCCGACAGTGCTACGGTGCTGGAAACACCCGGCTGACGATCGCCGCGATCAGCGGTCAGCGCAGTTCGTAGAAATCATAGTGGACGCTCCACTCCTGACCGTTGCGCTCCAGCCGCGATTTGCCGACAGCCTGGATGCGGGACAGCCAGAGATAGCGCTCGTCGCCCGTCTCGAAGGTGGCGGCGACGCGCGAGGCGCGATCGGCGGGGTCGGAGACATCGAGCTTGCCCGTGTAGCGCAGCCCGATCAGCGCGCCGTCGTCGGTACGAAGCGCCATGCGCACGTCGATCGTGCCGATGTCCCCCGCCAGGATCAGCCAATCGGATGCGGTGCCGGCCAGCGTCGCGCGCAGGCGATCCCCTTCGAACGTGGCGCCGCGAATATCGCTTTGCGATCGCTGGCCAGTCGGCGTCCTGCCGAACTGGATCGGCGGATCGACATCGAAGCGCGCCGTACAGAGGGGAATGAGTTCCATGCCAGTCTCCACGATGAGCCTCGCGCATGCCGCGCGACGGCCGACAGGTGCCTCCGTGGCGTCCTTTATCCGTCGTTGCAACGCGTGCATCCTGTTATCGCCGGCACGCTTTGTCGGCGCTGGTCCACGCTTTGTCGCGGGCTATCAAGACCGCTCGGCCAGGTGTTCATAGCTGTTGTCGAGCGATTAGCGGAGCCGCACCCCGATGAGTGACCAGACCCCTATCGATCTGCCCCCGATCGATCCCTCGCTGCCGACCACGCTCGGCGGCTTCCTCGATGAGATCGCGGCGCGGTTCGGACCGCGCGAAGCCGTCGCGATCGACGATGCGCTGCTCGGCGGGGTCCGCGTCGGCTGGAGCTACGACGAATTGCGTCGGCAGTCGCGGCGCGTCGCCAAGGCGCTCGTCGCGGCGGGGGTCGGCAAGGGCGGGCGGGTCGGCATCCTGCTCGGCAATCGCCCCGAATTCGTCGCCGCCCTGTTCGGCGTGGCGCTGGCGGGCGGCACCGCCGTCACCCTGTCCACCTTCTCGACCCGCGACGAACTCGATCAATTGCTGCACCTCTCGGACATCGGCGTGCTGCTGACGCAGCGCGGCATCGCAAGACGGTCGCTGGAAGACGAGATCGCCGCGCTCGTCCCGGCGCTGCCCAACGAGCGCTTCCCGTTCCTTCAGCGGATCGCCGCGCTGGCGGGCGGTTCCGGCGATATCGTCGAGCCCTGGGATCGCTTCCTGGCCGCCGGCGACGCGATCGCCGATGCGCTGCTGGATGCGCGCGCGGCGCGGGTCGGCGGCAATGACGAGGCGGTGATCATCTACACCTCGGGCACGACGAGCGTGCCCAAGGGCGTGATCCATCTTCATTCGACGGTGATCAAGCAGTTCAGATGGCAGGCGGAAATCTACGCGCGCCACCGCGATACACGGATCGCTTCCCCCTTCCCGCTGTTCTGGTCCGCCGGCATCGTATCGGTGCTGGGCTCGACGCTCGCCGTCGGCGGAGCCTATATCGCCGACGAAATCTTCGAGCCTGGAGCGGCACTCAAGCTGATCGCCCGCGAGCGCATCGACGAATGGTATGGTTTCCCGACGCATACCGCCGCCCTGGCCGATCACCAAGACTGGCCCACCGCCGATCTCTCCTCGATGACCCGCATCAAGGGCAACAACGAGTTCGCGGGCCATCCCAATGCCAGCCCCGATCCGAACTGGGATCATATCGTCGCCTACGGGATGAGCGAGAGCTGCACTTCGGTGGTCAGCCATCTTTCGACGACGCCGACCGCGCTCCAGCTCCAGAGCGCGGGCAAGCCGCTGCCGGGGATCGAGCTCCGGATCATCGATGTGGATGACGGCCGGATCCTCGATCCGGGTGGCGAAGGCGAGATATTGGTGCGCGGGCCGACGATGATGCCGCATTATGTGGGCATGCGGCGCGAGGACAGCTATGATCCCGAAGGCTTCTTCCACACCGGCGATACGGGCTTCATCGATCCCGACGGCTTCCTCCACTGGACTGGCCGCATCAAGAATATGGTCAAGACGGGCGGCGCCAATGTCGCGTCGGGCGAGGTCGAGGCGGTGGCCACGGCGCTGGGCTCGCTCAAGCTGTGCCGCGTGATCGGCATGCCCGATAAAAGGCTGGGCGAGATGGTCGTGCTGTGCGCGGTCAAGGAAGAAGGCGCGGTCGTCGACGAGGAGCAGGTCCGCCTCGCGCTGCGCGAGAAGCTGGCCGCCTACAAGGTGCCCAAGCGCGTGCTGTTCTTCGCGATCGACGATTATCCGCTGACCGCATCCGGCAAGGTCAAGGACAAGGAATTGCGCGAACTCGCCGCCGCGCGGATGTAGCCGCCGCGCCGCGGATCATGCGGCGAAGGCGCGGCGGAGCCCGTCGAGGCAGCGTTCGGTGAAGGTGCGGGAAACCTGCGCGTTCGGAACCATCGCCTCGAAGCCATGGAACGCGCCGGGCGCGACGTGAACCTCGGTCGGCACGCCCGCGCGGATCAGCCGGATCGCATAATCGAGATTTTCGTCGATGAAGATATCGAGCGCGGCGGTGGCGATCATCGTCGGCGGCAGTCCGGCCAGATCGGTCGCGCGGGCGGGCGCGGCGAGATAGGGAATTTCGTCCGATCCCGCGGGCCGGCCCAGCCAGCTCGACCAGCCATAGGCATTCGACGCGGCATCCCAGACGAATTGCCCGGAAAAGGGATTGCGCTCGCCGGTCGTGCCGGTGCGATCGTCCAGCATCGGATAGATCAGTAGCTGATAGGCGATCTTCGGCCCGCCGCGATCCCGCGCGAGCAGGCAGAGCGCCGCCGCCAATCCGCCCCCGGCGCTTTCGCCGCGCACCGCGATCCGATTGCTGTCCAGCCCGAGCGCCGGGCCCTCGGCATGGAGCCACTCCAGCACCGCGTAGCAATCGTCGAGCGCGGCGGGATAAGGATGCTCCGGGGCGAGGCGGTAATCGATCGATACCAAAGCGGCGTCGAGCGCCTTTGCCCAAGCGCGGTTGCGCGGATCGCCGAGTTCGGCGCTGCCGAACAGGAAACCGCCGCCGTGGATGTGCATGACGATCGGCGCATGGGCGGGAAGCCCTTCGGGCCGATAGAGACGGACGCGCACGTCCGGCGCGCCATCATGCCCGGGCGCGAGATGATCGGATACGGCCACCTGCGGATCGGCATTCTCCAGGCCAAGCCGGGTCATCGCCGCG
>NZ_CAHJXD010000054.1 GCF_903644055.1 Sphingomonas bacterium
CGCCCGCGCCCGCGATGCGGAGCGCCGCCAGCCCCGCGCTGGCGATCACCGCGCTGGTCGCCGCCGCCAGACGCCCGATCTTCTGGCTGCTTTTCGGCACCTTCTTCGTCTGTGGGCTGACCACCAACGGGCTGGTCGGCACGCACCTCATCGCCTTCTGCGGCGATCATGGCATCCCGCCGGTCAAGGCGGCGGGGCTGCTTTCGCTGATGGGGCTGTTCGATCTGATCGGCACGACCGCCTCGGGCTGGCTGACCGACCGTTACGATCCGCGCCGGCTGCTGTTCGTCTATTACGGGCTGCGCGGGATTTCGCTGATCGCCTTGCCCTTCCTCGATTTCGGCGCGGGCAGCCTCACGGTGTTCGCGATCTTCTACGGGCTCGACTGGATCGCCACCGTGCCGCCCACGCTGGCGCTGACCAACCGCCACTTCGGCGAGCGCGAGGCGCCGGTGGTGTTCGGCTGGGTGATGGTCGGCCACCAGATCGGCGCGGCTACGGCAGCGTTCGGTGCGGGGCTGATCCGCCAGATCGCGGGAAGCTATTCGCCCGCCTTCCTGCTCGCCGGGCTGTTCGGCCTGCTGGCGGCGGCGGCGGTGATCGGCTTCGGCCGCACGAGCCCTGTACGGGCGACTGCGACGGCCTGACCTGGAGTCTGTCCCGTTCAAGCGGAAACGTCACCCCGGCCTTGAGCCGGGGTCCCGCTTCTTCTTCAGCGGCAGGCAGCGGGACCCCGGCTCAAGGCCGGGGTGACGAGGGAAGGGGCAGGGACCAGAGCAATATATTGCCGAGGATGACGAGCGCCGCGATCAGCATCAGCACGCCCTTGATCCTGTCCCGCCCGCGCAGGATCAAGCGCACGCCGCCGAACGCCAGCGCGAAATCCGCCAGCACCGCCAGCGACAGCAGGATCGGCGACAGGCCCGACATCAGCCGCGTTCAGGCGAAGCGCGCGCTCCGGCCGCGTGGCCGAACGCGCCGCCTCAATGCTTCTTGCCGTGCCAGATGTTGCGGTAGGCGCCGTAGGCGAGCCCGGTCGCGATGAGCAGGAAGATCGTGATCGCGACGCCCGTGCGATGGCGGTTTTCCAGCTTGGGCTCCGCCGCCCACATCAGGAAGGCGGAGACGTCCCTCGCCATCTGATCGACGCTGGCCTTGGTGCCGTCGGCATAGCTGACCTGGCCATCGGCGACGAGCGGCGGCGGCATCGCGAGGTTCAGATTGGCGAAATAGGGATTGTAATAGAGCCCCGTCGGCGTCTTGGCGTCGGGGAATTGCTTGAGCAGCTCCGGCGGCTGATCGCGATAGCCGGTGAGCAGCGAGTGGATATAAGCCGGGCCGTCCTCGCGCGCCTTGGCGAGCAGCGACATATCGGGCGGAAGCGCATTGTTGTTGGCGGCGCGCGCCGCGACCTCGTTGGCGAACGGCGACGGGAAATAATCGCTCGGCAGCGCCTTGCGCGTCGCGGGCTCGCCCGTCTTGTCGTTGATCGAGGGAACCTCGGTCTTCCACTGCTTGGCGATCGCCTTCACCTCGGGCACGGTGAAGCCGATCTGCGTGAGGTCGCGGAAGGCGACGAGCTTCATCGCGTGGCAGGCCGAACAGACCTCCTGATAGACCTGGAAGCCGCGCTGGAGCTGCTGGCGATCGTAACGCCCCAGCGGCCCGTTGAAGGAAAAGGCCGCCTCCTTGGGCTTGAGATGGAAAACCTGCGAAACCGATTCGGTCTCCGCCTCGCGCGGCGTGCTGAGGAAGCCCCAGGCCAGCGCCAGCAGGAAGCCGAGCCCGACGATCGGGGCGATGAAAGGTCCGAAGAAGCGGAGCATGTGTCTCTAGTCCCCCGGGGCTCAGGCCGTGTGCACGCCGAACGGCGCGGCTTCGGCTTCCTCGCCATGCAGCACCGATTCGGAGATCGAGTTCGGCAGCGGCAGCGTCTTCTCGACGGCGGAGAGGATCGGCAGAATGATCAGGAAGTGCGCGAAATAATAGCCGGCGCAGAGCTGGCTGAGCATCACCACCGTCGCGGTCGGCTCGGCCTGGCCGAGATAGCCGAGCACGACGAGATCGACGACGAGGATCCAGAAGAACCAGCGATAGGTCGGGCGATAATTCGCCGAGCGCACCGGCGAGCGATCGATCCACGGCAGGAAGAACAGCAGCAGGATCGAGCCGAACATCGCCATCACGCCCCAGAGCTTCGCCGGGATCCAGAGGAAATTGCCGGTGAACGCCTTGAGGATCGCGTAGAAGGGCAGGAAATACCATTCGGGCACGATGTGCGCGGGCGTCGAGAGCGGATTGGCCGGGATGTAATTGTCCGGGTGGCCCAGCATGTTGGGCGCGAAGAACAGGATCAGCGCGAAGACGATCAGGAAGATGCCGAGCCCGAACCCGTCCTTGGCGGTATAATAAGGATGGAAGGGCACGGTATCCTGCGGCCCCTTGACGCCGACGCCGGTCGGATTGTTCGAACCCGGAATGTGCAGCGCCCAGATGTGGAGCACGATCGCGCCCGCGATCACGAACGGCAGCAGATAATGGAGCGAGAAGAAGCGGTTGAGCGCGGCATTGTCCGGCGCGAAGCCGCCGAGCAGCCAGGTGTGGATCGGATCGCCGACGATCGGCAGCGCCGAGAAGAAGCCCGTGATGACCTGCGCGCCCCAGAAGCTCATCTGCCCCCACGGCAGTACATAGCCCATGAACGCCGTCGCCATCATCAGCAGGAAGATGACCACGCCCATCAGCCACACCATCTCGCGCGGCGCCTTGTACGATCCGTAATAGAGACCGCGGAAGATGTGCGTATAGACGACGATGAAGAACATGCTCGCGCCGTTGGCGTGCGCATAGCGCAGCAGCCAGCCCTGGTTGACGTCGCGCATGATGCTTTCGACGCTGTTGAACGCGATATCGGCGTTCGCCGCATAATGCATCGCGAGCACGATGCCCGTGACGATCTGGATCGTCAGCGCGAAGCCCGCGAGAACGCCGAAATTCCAGAAATAATTGAGGTTGCGCGGCACGGGATAGCCCGCGCCGACCGCATTGTAGACCAGACGCGGCAACGGCAGGCGGCTGTCGATCCACTTGGTCAGCGGATGCTTCGGCGCATATTGCTCAGCCCAGGGAAAGCTCATTTTCTCTTCTACCTCAGCCGATCTGAACCACGGTGGGTGACTTGAAGCTATAGTCCGGCACCTGCAAATTCTTGGGCGCCGGGCCTTTGCGGATGCGCGCCGCAGTATCGTAGACCGATCCGTGGCAGGGGCAGAAATAGCCGCCGAACTCGCCGCGCGTCTCGCCCTCGCCCGCGCCGAGCGGCACGCAGCCGAGATGCGTGCAGACCCCCATCGTGATCAGCCAGTTCTTGTGGCCTTCCTTGGTGCGCTGCGCCAGCGTCGCGGGATCGCGCAGCGTGGATACCGGCACCGCATCGGCCTCGGAGATTTCCTTGGGCGTGAGATTGCGGATGAACACGGGCTGCTTGCGCCAGATCGTCTTGATCGCCTGCCCCGACGCGATCGCCGAAATATCGACCTCGATCGACGCCATCGCGAGCACGTCGGCGCTCGGGTTCATCTGGTTGACCAGGGGGATGACGACCGAGACCGCGCCGACGCCGGCGAAGCTGACCGCCGCGATATTGAGGAAATCGCGCCGACGGGGACCTGCCCCTTCCTCCTCGACCGCGCCGATCACCGGCGGGCGCTGGTTGGGATCGTCGGCGGTATGTGAAATCGCCATGCGCGTGAGAACCCTTGCGTCTTGCCCCCGGGCGCCCTGGAACGGGCGGCCCTCGGGCGGCGCTGTAGACGCGCTTCCGCCCATTTGCCAACAGGCTTTCACGCGCTTTTCCGAGATGATCGCGGCCACCGGCTTGCGAACCGCCCGAGGCGGGGGCAAGCGGCCCGGCATGAGCGAAACGCCCCCGATCCCGATGGATGACGAGCAGCGGCAAGCGCGCGGCTGGTTCGAAGCGCTGCGGACGCGGATCTGCGCCGAATTCGAGGCGATCGAGCGCGAGGCGGGCAGCGACGCCGCCTTCGCCTATCTGCCGTGGGACCGCACCGATGCGGCCGGCACGCCTGCGGGCGGCGGCGGGGTGCGCGGGCTGATGAAGGGGCGGGTGTTCGAAAAGGTCGGCGTCAACGTCTCGACCGTGGCGGGCGCGTTCGAGGGCGAGTTCGGCAAGAGCATCCACGGCGCGGACAGCGATCCCAGCTTCTTCGCGACGGGGATCAGCCTCGTCGCGCACATGGCCAATCCGCACGTGCCCGCCGTCCATATGAACTGCCGCTTCCTCGAAACCACGCGGCGCTGGTTCGGCGGCGGCGCCGATCTCAACCCCGCGCTGCCCGACGATGCCGACACCGCCGACTTCCACGCCGCGATGCGCGCCGCCTGCGAGGCGCATCCAGGCGCCGGCGATTATCCACGCTACAGCAAATGGGCGGAGGATTATTTCTGGATTCCGCACCGCAAGGTCCATCGCGGCGTCGGCGGCATCTTCTTCGATCATCTCGAAGGGCCGTTCGAGACCGATTTCGCCTTCGTGCAGGCGGTGGGCGAGGCGTTCCTCGCGATCTTCCCCACGATCGTGCGGCGGCGGATGGGCGCGCCGGTCAGCGATGCGGACCGGCGCGCTTTGCTCGCCTTCCGTGGCCGCTATGCCGAATTCAACCTCGTCTATGATCGCGGCACCACCTTCGGGCTCAAGACCGGCGGCAATGTCGATGCGATCCTGATGAGCCTGCCGCCGCTGGCGAGCTGGGAATGAGCCTCGAGCCGGTGCCGCCCGGCGAGCTGGCGGCGATCGTCACCTCGCTGGAGATGCTGGCGCGCCCCCGCCCCGCGCCGCTGCCGACGGCGCCCTTCCGCCTCGTCCGCTGGCCCGCGCCGACCTGCGCGGCCTATCG
>NZ_CAHJXD010000055.1 GCF_903644055.1 Sphingomonas bacterium
GAGCCCGCCGCGGTCGCGCCGCTGCGCTCGCGCAGGAAGCGCTTGACGATCCGATCCTCGAGCGAATGGAAGCTCACCACCGCGATCCGCCCGCCGGGCTTGAGCGCGCGCTCGGCGGCGACCAGGCCGTCCTCCAGCTCGTCGAGTTCGCGGTTCACATGGATGCGCAGCGCCTGGAAGGTGCGCGTCGCCGGATCCTTCTTGTCATGCTCGCGATGCCCGAGCGCACGGCGCACGACATGCGCGAGTTCGCCGGTCCGCGCGATCGGGCGGGCGGCGACGATCGCGCGCGCGACGCGGCGCGACTGGCGCTCCTCGCCGAAGTTGAACAGCACGTCGGCGATTTCGGCTTCGTCGGCGGTGTTGACGAAATCGGCGGCGCTCTCGCCCGCTTGGCTCATCCGCATGTCGAGCGGACCGTCGGCCTGGAAGGAGAAGCCGCGCTCCGCGCGGTCGAGCTGCATCGAGGAGACGCCGACGTCCAGCGTCACGCCGTCGACCGAGGCATCGCCGGCGATCGCGGCCAGCTCCGAAAAGCGCGACGGCACCAGCTCCAGCCGCCCGTCCGCCCCGGCGACCAGCGCCGCGCCCTCGGCGATCGCATCGGGATCGCGATCGAACGCGATCACCCTGGCGCCCGCGTCCAGCAGCGCGCGGGTATAGCCGCCCGCGCCGAACGTGCCGTCGACATGCGTCTCGCCGCCGGCCGGCGCGAGCGCCGCGATCACCGCGTCGAGCAGCACGGGGGCATGGCGCGGATCGGCGGCGGGGCTCACAATGCGATCCCCTTTTCCTTGAGCAGCGCATCGAGGATCGCGCGATTGCGGCGATCGCTGGCGAAGGCTTCCCGCGCGCGCGCCGGATCCCAGATCTCGAAGAAATCGATATTGCCCCAGAACAGCGCGAGATCGCCGATCCCCGCCAGGCTGCGCACCGTCTGCGGGAGGACCAGCCGCCCCGCGCTGTCGAAGCTCACCGGCGTCGTGCCGCCGACCTCGCCGCGCCCGAGATCGGCGAGCGCCTTGCGCCGCTCGGCGGCGGGAAGGTCGGCGAGGCTGTCGCGCAGGTCGCGCGCCTGCTGGCGATCGCCGATCGCGTCATAGGCGACCAGCCGGTCCATTTCCTCCGAGATGACGATGCCGAGCTGCTTGTCGTCGACCGAGACGTCGCCGGGGGCGTAGGTCGCGCAGCGCACCGCGATGAGATCGCGGAAGGCGGCGGGCACCGACACCCTTCCCTTCGCGTCTACCGCGTTGAGCGCATAGCCTCTGAAGGGATGGTTGATCTCCACCTGTCGACCCTGTTGCCCCGGCGCGGCGTCCCCTGCCGCACCCGTCCCGCCGATGTGCGACACGCGGGATAGCGCCGCCCTCCTTGGGTGAATCATGGGTTAACATGGGTTCAGTGTGGGTTACAATACCATTCTATGCCACTACATGTGTATTGTCTGGGCCAGGACGGGCGCGCGTGGCGACAAATGCGCGCAAATCCGCCACGGCGGGGGTGCCGAGGCCTGTGGATAAGTCTGTGATATAGGCCTCGCAGCCGGCCGGCCTGGAATCTGTCCTATTGATGCTGACTCTCGTCACCCCGGCCTTGAGCCGGGGTCCCGCTGCCTGCGACGCTGAGGAAGAAGCGGGACCCCGGCTCAAGGCCGGGGTGACGTCTCAGCTTGATAGGGCAGCCTCTAATTGTGCTTGGACGCTTTCGGCGCGGGCGCAGAGGGCGCGGCGGGGTTTCCGGGCACGACTCCGAGCTGGGCGAGCGGTTCGTTGGGCGCCGCGGCGGTGAGATTGCCGCCGCCGCGTTCGCCTGCCATGCTGATCAGCGCGGTCGCGAGCATGACCAGCAGGAATACGCAGGCGAGCCCCGTGAGCCCGACGCGAATGCGCCGTATCATCGCGAAGGCACCCGATGCCGCTGGTCTACCAGAGAGGCCATCCCCCGAGAATAAGTCCGCGAAGGCTGATTGTGAACCGTCAACGCGACACTTATCGCGCCAGCCAGTCCGGAACCGCCAGGCCCTTGGATTCCAGCCACGCCGGCTGGAACAAAGTCGAGAGATAGCGCATCCCCGAATCGCACAGGATCGTGACGATCGTCTTGCCTGGGCCGAGCTCGCCCGCCAGCGCGATCGCGCCCGCGACGTTGATCCCAGATGACAGGCCGAGGCAGAGCCCTTCCTCCTTGAGCAAGGCGAACACCTGCGCGGCCGCGGCCTCGTCCGAGATGCGGAATTGCGTGTCGATCGGGGCGCCCTCGAGATTGGCGGTGATCCGGCTCTGCCCGATGCCCTCGGCCACCGACGAGCCCTCGGCGCTGAGCTCGCCATGCGCATAATAATTATACAGCGCGGCGCCATGAGGATCGGTCAGCGCGATCGTGATCGTGGGATCGCGCTCCTTGAGCGCCATGCCGACCCCGGCGATCGTCCCGCCGGTGCCCGCCGCGCAGGTGAAGCCGTCGATCCTGCCGCCGGTCTGCGCCCAGATTTCGGGCGCGGTCGTCTGGATATGCGCCATGCGATTCGCGACATTGTCGAACTGGTTCGACCAGAGCGCATTCTGCGTCTCCTCGGCGATCCGGCGCGAGGTGTGGACGTAATGCGCGGGGTTCGAATAGCTCGTCGGCGCGACCTCGACGAGTTCGGCGCCCAGCGCGCGCAGCGTATCCTTCTTCTCCTGGCTCTGCGTCTCGGGGATGACGATGATCGTGCGGTAGCCCTTGGCGTTGCCGATCAGCGCGAGGCCGATCCCGGTATTGCCCGCCGTGCCCTCGACGATCGTCCCGCCGGGCCCGAGCAGCCCGCGCGCCTCGGCATCCTCGATGATATATTTGGCCGCGCGATCCTTGATCGATCCGCCGGGGTTGAGAAACTCGCACTTGCCGAGGATGTCGCAGCCCGTCGCGGCACTCGGCCCCTTCAGGCGCACCAGCGGCGTGTTGCCGACGAGGGCTGCGGTATCCGGAGCGAGGCTTGCCATCATCCCGCGCATAGCAGCCGCGCCCGCGCCATCAAGCAAGCATGATTTGGGACGCGGCAGCCCACGCTTTATCGCATCCGCAGCGAGAAACCGCATCGGCAAGTGATTTGCGCTCTTGACGAGTCTTTTCGCACCCGCGAAGACGCGGGCTCATGAGCAAGACAGCCCTCACCGCCGCCGCCCTTTCCATCGCCACCCTGCTCGCCGGTTGCGGCGAGCCGACGACGATCACGGCGGGGGCGCCCAACGATCCCACCGCCACCGCGGTCGCCGCAGCCCCCCCGGTCAAGCTGCCGCCGGCGATGCTGGCGAGCAAGACCTATCGCTGCCAGCCGGGCAATGCCGTGCTCTATATCGACTGGTTCAACGACAACACGTCGGCCAACATCAAGAAGAAGAAGGAAGACGCCCCCACCGCGCTCGCCGCGCCCGCGGCGGGCGCGCCCTTCGCGGGCGGCGGCTATGTCGTCAAGGGCAGCGCCACCGATGCCTCGGTCAGCGTCACCGCCCCCGGCGGCGCGGCGCAGACCTGCTCGGCCTGATCGTCCTCCCCTCTCGATCCAAAACGGGTAAGCTCCTCCCCTGAAAGAGGAGGGAACGCACCGATGGTGGAGGGGTGTCCCCCCTTTAGAACGTCACCCCGGCCTTGAGCCGGGGTCCCGCTTCTTCTTCAGCGTCAGCCGAGCAGCGGGATCCCGGCTCAAGGCCGGGAT
>NZ_CAHJXD010000056.1 GCF_903644055.1 Sphingomonas bacterium
CGTCCGCCGCGCCGTCGCGGGCGCTCGTCGCGGCGGTCGCCGCCCCGACGCGCACGCCGGCGAACGTCGCGCGCGATCGCGATCGCCATCCGGCCGAGACGCTGGCGTTCTTCGGCATCAAGCCCAACGACCATGTCGTCGAGCTCTGGCCGTTCGGCGGCTGGTACACCGAAATTCTCGCACCCTATCTGGCGGCCGGGGGCGGCACGCTCACGGTGGCATCGCCGCCGGGCAAATATGCCGATCAGATCGCCAAGAAGCTCGACAGCGATCCGGCAACCTACGGCAAGGTCCGCCGCGCCAATTTCCCTGCGACGCTCGGCGGCGAGCAGGTGGCGCCCGGCAGCGCCGACATCGTGCTCACCTTCCGCAACATCCACAACTGGCGGATGGGAATGAGCCAGCCCGACAAGCAGGATTATTCCGAACAGGCCTTCCGCCAGATCTTCGCGATCCTGAAGCCGGGCGGGGTGCTCGGGATCGAGGATCATCATCTGCCCGAGGATATGGATGTCGCGAAGGAAAGAAGCAGCGGCTATCTGAAGGTATCGACCGTGCGCGCGCTCGCGGAGAAGGCCGGTTTCCGCTTCGCCGGTGCAAGCAACGTCAACGCCAATCCCCGCGACACGCATGATTATCCCAAGGGCGTCTGGACGCTGCCCCCCTCCTACACCGAGGGCGACAAGGATCGGGCGCGCTACGCCGCGATCGGCGAAAGCGATCGCCTGACGCTCAAGTTCGTCAAGCCGCGCTGAAGCTGAGCCGATCGACATCATCGATTCGAACGGACGTCGCGTCCAACTCTTCCGTCATGCCGGACCTGTTCCGGCATCCACCGTCCCCATAGCCGATCAGCTCGGGACCAGGAGCATGGTGGACCCCGGAACACGTCCGGGGTGACGGACAAGCTGTAAGGGAACTGGCGTGAGCGGGCGCACCGGGCGGCTGCGGATCTTCTTCGATGGCGGCTGCCGGCCCAATCCGGGCACGATGGAGATCGCCGCCGTCGCGCGCGGCGTTACCGATGCGCAACGCGACATCGGGCGGGGCGACAGCCAGGAGGCGGAGTGGCTGGCGCTGCTCCACGCGGTCCGCATCGCGATCGAGATCGGCGCGGAGGATGTCGAGCTGGTCGGCGATTCCACCGCGGTGATCCGGCAGGCGAGGGGCGCCGCGAAATGCCGCGATCCCGAGATGCGGCGGCACCTGGCCGCCTACCAGGCCGCCGTCGCGACGATCCCGCGCGTTCGCCTGCGCCACGTCCCGAGATCCAAAAATCTCGCGGGCATCGCGCTGGCGAAAGCGCATCCGCGTTAGACTCGGATTACATCAGCTTGAACCATCGTCACCCCGGACCTGATCGGCGCTTATCCCCTTGCGACAAGTAATGCTCTGTGCCATATGATTATGCATGGCAAATAAAGCTTCGACCCTTCGCCAGTTTCAGGCTCGCTTCCCCACCGAGGATAGCTGCCTTGAGCATCTGAAGCAGACCCGCTTTGGCGAGCGTCACGATTGCGAGAAGTGCGATCGTGAAGCGAAGTTCTACCGTGTGAAGGGTCGCCGTTCCTATGCTTGCGAGCATTGCGGAGCGCAGATTTACCCAACTGCCGGCACGCCTTTCGATCGCACCCGCACCCCGCTGCGCGATTGGTTCTTTGTCATGTTCCAGTTTTGCACGTCGCGGAACGGCGTTGCGGCCAAGGAAGTCGAGCGCCAGCTTGGCGTGACCTACAAAACGGCTTGGCGCATGTGCCACATGATCCGCGAGTATATGGGCGCGGTCGATGGCGATGATTTCCTTGGCGGTGCTGGCACTGTTGTCGAGATCGATGAGACGATCATGGGCGGCTCCATCAGCGGCAAAGGCAGCGGCTACATGGGCAACAAGGCCGTGGTCGTTGGCATCAAAGAGCGCGGCGGCAAGCTGGCGATGCGCGTTGTGGACAGTCGCACCCGTGGCCCAATGGAAGCCCATATCCACGCTTCGATCCGGCCTGGGACCACGATCAGCAGCGACGAGTTCGGCTCCTACCGCTTCCTTTCGCAGCAGGGCTATCGACACATCACTGTCAGCCACAAGCAAGGCCAGCGCGTCGGCAAGTTCGGGGCCACCACGAATGGCATCGAAGGCGTTTGGGCCGCTCTCAAGCGGGGGATCAACGGCACGCACGTTCATGTCAGCGCGAAGCATCTTCCGAAGTATCTGGCGGAGTTTGAGTATCGTCACAACATGCGCCATCTTCCGCATTTGATGCTGGATCGGCTGATGGTTTCTTTCTCCCGCTAGGAGGGGCCATCCTTTCGAGGAGGCGGTCAAAGCGGGTGTTCGGGTCATCGGGCACGAGGCCATTTCCTTTCAAATTCGGCTTGGCTGATCATAATATCGGCAAACATAATGCCGTTGCCGTCGAGCCTTTTCATGGGCGTGTCGCCCGGCCTCAATAAGTCAAGATAGTCCACTGCCCCTTCGCTCCATACGCTAGGATCAAGCGGTTCATACACGCCCGACCTTTCAACTTTGCCCCAGGCGGAAAGCTCGCTGTCGCGAGCTAATTGATGAAACTCGGTCAGCAAACTACCCATCTCAGCAAAATAACTAGGCTGATCTGATAAACTAGAATGTCGCCACGCACCGCTAGCAGCATAGAATATCCCATCGTTAAGCGCCTTGTCGCGCCTTACTTGCTGGTCATCCCATGTCTTATATTGAGGGACGAGGACGATCTGTGCGCGAGCGGCTTCGATATTCTGTTGCCGAACTGCCGCGGCTTTTGCGGACTGCGTTAAACGATCCCATTTCTCGTCCTGCAGCACTGAATTGAATGTTACAGACCCATGGATCGGGCCGTTCAATATCGGAGATGACGCCCCAGATGTGCTTTGCGCTAACGTAGGGGCCGATAGAGTGTCATTACTAGGCTTTAGCCACGACAGCCAAAGCCAATAAAGCGCCGCAAACACTGTAATCCCAAGGGCGATAAGCCGAATGTCTCCCACGCTCATTGCGGCATCGATCCGATCTTTAATTTTCTCCGGATAGAGACTGGCGGCAATGCCGCCCAAACCCGTGAAACCGGTAAAAGCGCGCGACGGCAAAGATTGTGCGGCGGTGTAAAGCTTTGACATTCTACCCCTCGATTCGAGGGGTCGCCGTAGCAGTTTTTCATGCTACTTGTCCAAAGGGGATAAGCCCCGACCTGATCCGAGGTCCCGCTGCCTCTGGCCGAGGGAACAAGCGGGACCCCGGATCAAAGGCCGGGGTGACGGCGGATTCTGCATTATGTCATCATGCTATAGCATCGGATGCGAACGGTGCGGACCTGATACGATCCTCCCCTGTCAGGGGAGGATCGTGAGTCATGCCCCAATTCGACCCTGGCTCACGCGAACGCCGGCGTGCTCTTGAGCCGCTGATAGGCGGCGATCACCTCGCCCAGTGCGCGTTCGTGGCTGCGGTCGCCGCCGTTGCGATCGGGATGGTAGCGGCGGACGAGATCGGAATAGGCCCGGCGCAGCGCGCGGCGATCGGCGTCGATCTCCAGGCCGAGCGTATTGAGCGCGCGCCGATCCTCGCTCGACAGCGGCTTGCCGTCCCCGCGCTCGGCGCCCGCCGCGACGCCGCCGCGAAAGCGCGCGTGGATCGCATCGAGCGGATCGGCGAAGTCCGCCCATCGCGGCGGGCGATCGGCGCCCACGCCCGCGAAGGCGCGCGTCTCGCGCTCCCAGCCGGCATAGGGGCGCTGTTCGGCGGCGATCTCGTCGGCGCTCATCCCCGTGAAATAATTGTAGCGCTGGTTGAAGGCGCGGACATGATCGAGGCACAGCCATTGCCAGTCCCCCGGCCCGTCGAAGCTCGGGCGGTGGCGGTGATCGGCGGGCGCGCGAAATTCGCCGGCGGCATCGCAGCCCGGCGCGGCGCATTCCCGATCCCCCTCGACACGCCCGTGAAAGCGCGCCTTACGCTCCCCATCCACCAATCGACCGCACTCCACCAAAAAGGCTATGTAGGAACGATGACGCAGCTTGAAACCGGCCCGGTCGCGGCGGAAATCGAACGACGGCTGCGCGCGGCTCTGTCTCCCGAAAGCCTCGCGGTGATCGACGACAGCGCCGCGCATCGCGGCCACGCCGGGCATGACGCGCGCGGCGAAAGCCACTTCACCGTGGAGATCGTCGCGGCGGCCTTCGCGGGGGAGAGCCGGGTCAAGCGGCACCGGCTGGTCAACGCCGCGCTGGCGGCGCTGCTGGCGGATCGCGTCCACGCGCTGGTGATCCAGGCGCGCGCGCCGGGGGAATGAGCCTTGCCCGAGCGCGCCGCCCGTCCCTCCTCCCGCATCCTGCTGATCGATCCCGCCGGCCGGGTTCTGCTGTTCCGCTTCGTCGTCGACGATCGAACGCCGTTCTGGGTGACGCCGGGGGGCGCGGTCGATCCGGGCGAGAGCTATGGCCAAGCGGCGGCGCGCGAGCTTCTGGAGGAGACCGGCCTCGCGCTGCCCTGCGGCGAGGAGGTCGCGCAGCGCTCGGCCGAATTCGTCACGGTCGAAGGGGTGTCCGTCCATGCCGACGAGCGCTATTATCTCGTCCGCGCGCCGCACGCGCGGATCGAAACGCACGGCCATACCGAACAGGAGCGTGCGATGATGCGCGAATGGCGCTGGTTCGATGCCGAAGCGCTCGCCGCGCTGGACGAGCCTTTCTATCCCGAGGATCTCGAAGCGATGCTGCGCGCGCTCGGCCTATGGTGAGGGGCCTTCGCCTTGCCGTGCGCGGGGGGCTCGCCTAAGTCGCCGCCTCCATGGCCGATCCGATCATCATCGCGGTTCCCAAGGGGCGCATCCTCGCCGAGGTGATGCCCCTGTTCGCAGCGGCGGGCATCCGCCCCGAGGCGGCGTTCGCCGACGAGGACAGCCGCGCGCTGCGCTTCGCCACCGATCGCCCCGATATCGGCCTGATCCGCGTCCGCGCGTTCGATGTCGCGACCTTCGTCGCGCATGGCGCCGCACAGCTCGGCATCGTGGGATCCGACGTGCTGATGGAATTCGCTTATTCGGAGCTCTACGCGCCGGTGGATCTCGATATCGGCCATTGCCGGCTCTCGGTCGCCGAGCCCGCCGAGATGGCGGCGCGCGACGATCCGCGGAGCTGGAGCCACGTCCGCGTCGCGACCAAATATCCCAACCTCACCCGCCGCCATTTCGAACGGCGCGGCGTCCAGGCCGAGTGCATCAAGCTCAACGGTGCGATGGAGATCGCGCCGGTGCTGGGGCTGTCGAACCGGATCGTCGATCTGGTCTCGTCGGGGCGGACGCTGGCGGAGAACGGCCTCGTCGAGGTCGAGACGGTCGCCGAGGTTTCGGCGCGGCTGATCGCCAACCGCGCCGCCTTCAAGACGCGCGCGGCGCAGATACTGCCGCTGATCGAGGCGTTTCGCCGAGCGGTGGAGCAGGCGCGTGCGGCCTAGGGCGCGGCGGCTCTCCCCTCCCGCGTGCGGGAGGGGCCGGGGGTGGGCACGCGCTCGCCGGCCGGAGAATCCGGCGGGCGGCGGTGCACCCCACCCCCCGACCCCCTCCCGCATGCGGGAGGGGGAGCGATGATCCGCCTCGACGCCTCTTCCCCCGATTTCCCCGCCGCCTTCACCGCATTGGTCGACGCGCGCCGCGAGGCGGACGAGGATGTTTCGCGGGACGTCGCCGCGATCCTCCGCGCGGTGCGCGATCGGGGCGACGCGGCGGTGCGCGATTATACGCTTGGCTTCGATCGCCACGATCTCGATGCCGGCGGTTGGGACGTGCCCGCCGCCGATCGCCGCGCCGCGCTCGATGGCCTAGCGCCCGATCTGCGCGCCGCGCTGGAAATGGCGGCCGAGCGCATCCGCGCCTACCACGCCGAGCAGCGCCCCGCAGATCGCGATACGACCGACGCCGCCGGCGTCCGCCTCGGCGCACGCTGGAACGCGGTGGAGGCGGCTGGCCTCTATGTGCCCGGCGGCCGCGCGGCCTACCCCTCCTCGGTGCTGATGAACGCCATCCCCGCCAGGGTCGCGGGCGTCGGGCGGCTGGCGATGGTGACGCCCACCCCCGACGGCATCGTCAATCCGCTGGTGCTCGCCGCCGCCGAGATCGCCGGAGTCGACGAGGTGTGGCGGATCGGCGGCGCGCAGGCGATCGCCGCGCTGGCCTATGGCACGAAGCGGATCGCGCCGGTCGATGTCGTGGTCGGGCCGGGCAACGCCTGGGTCGCCGAGGCCAAGCGCCAGCTCTACGGCGTCGTCGGCATCGATATGGTCGCGGGGCCGTCCGAGATCGTCGTCGTCGCCGATCGCGCCAACGATCCCGCGTGGATCGCCGCCGATCTGCTGAGCCAGGCCGAGCATGATCCGACCAGCCAGTCGATCCTGCTGACCGACGATGCCGCCTTCGCCGATGCGGTTGCCGCCGAGGTGGCGGCGCAGATCGGGCGCCTCCGGACTGGCGCGGTCGCGCGGGCGGCGTGGGAGGCCAACGGCGCGATCATCCTCGTGCCGACATTGGAGGCGGCGCTGCCGCTGGTCGATCGGCTCGCGCCCGAGCATCTCGAGCTTGCCGTCGCCGATCCCGATGCTTTGTTCGCGCGCGTCCGCCATGCCGGTTCGATATTCCTCGGCCGGCACACGCCCGAGGCGGTCGGCGACTATATCGCCGGGCCCAACCATGTCCTTCCCACCGGGCGCCGCGCGCGCTTCGCCTCGGGGCTCTCGGTGCTCGATTTCATGAAGCGCACCTCGTTCATCGCCTGCTCGCCCGCGAGCCTCGCGCTCATCGGCCCCGCCGCGATCGCGCTGGCGGAGGCCGAGGGCCTGCCCGCGCATGCCGCCTCGATCGCGGTGCGGCTGTGAAGACGCCGGGGTCTCGCGCGCAGG
>NZ_CAHJXD010000057.1 GCF_903644055.1 Sphingomonas bacterium
CCGCGCCGCCCGCCGAGCGCGCCGCCTTCGTGCGCGCGGCGGCGGATGCGGGGATCGCCGAGGCGCAGGCGGTCTACGGCCAGATGCTGCTGGACGGCGCGGGCGTCGCGAAGGACGATCGGGCGGCGGTCGGCTGGTTCTGGAAGGCCGCCAACCAGGGCCATGCGATGGCGATCAACATGATCGGGCGCTGCTACGATCTCGGCTGGGGCGTTCCGGTCGACAAGGCGCGCGCGGCCGAATGGTATCGCATCGCCGCCGATCGCGGGCTCGATTGGGCGATGTACAATCTCGGCACGCTGCTGGCGCTCGGCCACGGCGTGCCCGAGGATCGGCCGGCGGCGCTGGCGCTGTTCCGCAAGGCCGCCCACCGCACGGGCAACCCCAAGGCGATCAACTTCCTCGGCAGCTTTCACGAGGATGGCTGGGTGGTGGCGCCCGACCGGGCCGAGGCGGCGCGGCTCTACGCGCTGGCGGCGGAAGGCGGAGACTTTCGCGGCATGTTCAACCATGCGCGGATGCTGATCGAAGCACAGCGGCTGGACGAGGCGATCGGCTGGATTCGCCGGGCGCGCGAAGCCGGCAACGAACGGTTTCGCGCGCAGGTCTACGATTGGCTGCGGCAGCGGCCGGAGCGGGAGCTGCGAGAGATGGCCTAAAGTTTGTCCCGTTGCCATTATACTCTCGTCACCCCGGCCTTGAGCCGGGGTGACGGTTCGGGTTGAACGTGACCCACTCCTCCGCTCATCCTGAGTAGGGATCGAGCTTGTCGAGAGCCCGTATCGAAGGACATGCGCTGGAGCCGTACTTCGATACGAGCCCTCGATACGCTCCTGCGGAGCTACTCGGTCTCTACTCAGCATGAACGGATAAGGCTAAAGTCATCCGACTTTGGAATCCGCTTTGTCGACGTCGAACTCTCGTCACCCCGGCCTTGAGCCGGGGTCCCGCTGCCTGCCGACGCCGAGGAAAGCGGGACCCCGGCTCAAGGCCGGGGTGACGTTCAGGTTGAACGGGACAGCCTCTAGGGAGATGGGTCAGGCATTTGCCCGCCCCCGGTCGCTCCGCTACGGCGGCGGCATGAGCCTGCTCTCTCTTGCCGGCGCGGCCAGCGCAGCCAGCTTCACGCAGTTCAGCGATCTGCACGTCTCGCCGATCGCGCTCGATCTCGGCATCCTGCAAATCCGCTGGTATTCGCTCGGCTATATCGCGGGCATCTTGCTTGGCTGGTGGTATCTCACCAAGCTGATCGCGCAGCCGGGGGCGCCGATGGCGAGGCGCCACGCCGACGATTTCGTCTTCTACGCGACGCTCGGCATCATCCTCGGCGGGCGGATCGCCTATGTGATGTTCTACGATCCCTGGATGCTGCGGACCCCGCTTCAGATCCTTCGCCTGTGGGATGGCGGCATGGCATTCCACGGCGGCGCGTTCGGGGTGGTGATCGCGGTGTGGTGGCTGGCGTGGCGCAACCGCCTGTCAAGCCTGCGGATCATCGATTATGTCGCCTGCTGCGCGGGGTTCGGGCTGTTCCTCGTGCGGCTCGCCAATTTCGCCAACGGCGAGCTTTGGGGGCGGATCACCGATGTACGCTGGGCGATCGTCTTTCCCGGCGCCGACGCCGGCCCCTACCCGCGCCACCCGAGCCAGCTCTACGAGGCGGCGCTCGAGGGGTTGCTGCTGTTCGCGGTGCTGAGCTTCCTCTTCTGGCGGACGCAGGCGCGCTACAAGCCGGGGATGCTGCTCGGCGTCTTCCTCGCCGGCTATGGGCTGATCCGCTTCCTGCTCGAATTCTTCCGCGAGCCCGACGCGCAGCTCGGCATCCTGCCCTGGGGGCTCAGCATGGGGCAGACCCTGTCCGCGCCGATGATCTTCGTGGGGCTTTATTTCATCTTAACCGCGAAGCGCCGAAGGGTGCGCGTGGAGCCAATCGCCGGGAGCGCCAGCGTCGCCTGATATCGCGCAAGAGATCGCCACGCTGATCGCGGCGGAAGGGCCGATTCCGCTCGAGCGTTTCATGGCGCTCGCCAATGCGCATTATTATGCGACGCGCGATCCGATCGGGCAGCAGGGCGATTTCATCACCGCGCCCGAGATCAGCCAGATGTTCGGCGAGATCGTCGGCCTGGCGCTGGCCGATACGTGGCGGCGCGCGGGCTGCCCGGCCTGCGCCTTCGTCGAGCTGGGGCCGGGGCGCGGCACGCTCGCCGGGGATGCTTTGCGCGCGATGAAGATCGCCGGGCTGGAACCGCCGGTGCATTTCGTCGAGACCAGCCCGCTGCTGCGCGATCGCCAGCGCGACGCGGTTCCCCAGGCGACATGGCACGAGACGATCGAGACGCTGCCGGAGGACGTGCCGCTGCTGATCGTCGCCAACGAATTCTTCGATGCGCTGCCGCTGCGCCAGTTCATCCGCACCTTCTCGGGCTGGCGCGAGCGGATGGTAAGCGACGGGCCGGAGGGCTTCGCGCCGACGCCGGGCACCGCGGCGATGGACAGGCAGATCCCCCGGCACCTCGTCGACGGCGATCCGGGGGGGATCGTCGAGCGCAATCCGACCTCGGCGGCGATCGTCAAGGCGCTGGCGCAGCGGCTGGCGCGCCAGGGCGGCGCGATGCTGGCGATCGATTACGGCCATCACGGCCGCGAGGCGGGCGACACGCTACAGGCGCTGCACGCGCATGCCTATGCCGATCCCTTCGCGCGGCCGGGCGCCAGCGACCTTTCGGCGCATGTCGATTTTTCCGCGCTGGCGGCGGCGGCGCGCAAGGGCGGCGCGCGGGTCGCCGGGCCCGTCGAGCAGGGGCAGTGGCTGATCGCGCTCGGCATTTCGGATCGCGCGGCGGCGCTGTCGCGCGGCGCGCCCGAGCGCGAACACGAGATCGCCGCCGCCTATCGCCGGCTGACCGATGCCGAGGCGATGGGCGAATTGTTCAAGGTGCTTGCGATCCATGCGCCGGGCTGGCCCAAGCCCGCGGGGATGGCGCGATGATCCGCCCGTTCCGCGCGCGGAGCCTAGCGGAGGTGCCGCACGGCTTCCTCGGGCGCGAGGGCGGGGTTTCGACGGGGCTCCATGCGGGGCTCAACGTCGGGCTGGGATCGCAGGACGATCGCGCGGCGATCGTGGAGAACCGGCGCCGTGCGGCCGAGGCGATCCTGCCGGGCGCGACGCTCGTGACTCTCCACCAGGTTCATTCGGCCGACGCGGTGATCGCCGCCCTCTGGCCCGACGATGCGCGCCCGCACGCCGATGCGCTCGTCACCGACCGGCCGGGGCTGCTGATCGGCGTGCTGACCGCCGATTGCGTGCCGGTGCTGCTCGCGGACAGGGCGGCGGGCGTCGTCGGCGCGGTGCATGCGGGGTGGAAGGGCGCGATCGGCGGCGTCACCGACGCGGCGATCGCGCGGATGGAGGCGGCGGGCGCCGATCGCGCGCGGATCGTCGCGGCGATCGGCCCCTGCATCGCGCGGGCTTCCTACGAGGTGGACGAGGGCTTCCTGCGCCGCTTCGCCGAAGCCGATCCCGAAAATGCGCGCTTCTTCGCCGATGGCCGGCCGGGGCGCCACCAGTTCGACATCGAAGGCTATGTCGCGGCGCGGCTGGCGGGCGCCGGGATCGGGCGGGTGGAGATGCTGGGCCTCGACACTTATGCCGACGAGAGCCGCTTCTTCAGCTTCCGCCGCGCGACGCATCGCGGCGAACCGGACTATGGCCGCCAGATCGCGCTGATCGGGCTTCCGGGGTAGACGACGTTGATCTCCCGTCACCCCGGCCTTGAGCCGGGGTCGCGCTTCTTCTTCAGCGTCGGCCAAGCAGCGGGACCCCGGCTCAAGGCCGGGGTGACGGTTCAGCTTGAACAGCATAGTCTCCAGCGATCAGAACGGCGACCAGCGCCGCTTTTCGCTGAAGCGCATATAGCCGAGATTGGCGCCCAGCCGCCAGCCGACGCCCAGCCGGATCGGCACGAGCACGATCTGCTTCGCGCGCAGATAGCTCGCGGTGAAGCCGCCGATGACATAAGCGCTCCCCTCGACCGCCGGAAAGCGGCGATAGAGATCCTGCGTGTCGTAGAGATGATAGACGAGCACGAAGGTCTTAGAGCCGTTGGCGCCGAGATCGAAGCCGACCGACGGCCCCTGCCAAAACACCGGACGCTGCCCCTCCACCTTGTGGAACAGGGTGCCCGAACCATAGCGCACGCCGAGCGCGATCGCGCCGCCGACCTCGCGCCCGACGATATAGCCGTCGGGGCGGCCCTGCTTCCTGAAGACATCCTCGATCGCCTTGGCGAGCCCCTCCGCGCCGCGCCCGAACACGCCCTCGGCGGCGGCGAGGACGTCATCCCGCTGATAGGTGCTTCCCGCGGCGGCCGCGCCGGCGGCGGCCGCGCTCTGCTGCGAAGGCAGGGCGGAAGCGGGCGGCGGTGGGACTTCTTCGGGCGATGCGATGCGCGGCCCGG
>NZ_CAHJXD010000058.1 GCF_903644055.1 Sphingomonas bacterium
CCCGATCGGCTGGAGGCGACCGCCACCGCCGCGACGAGCATCGGCCGGTTCAGCTACTACGGCCACGCCAGCGACACGCCCGCGCGCCAGATCGGCGGCACGATCGGCGATCGCTTCGGCAGGCTGGCGCTGTTCGCCTCGGTCGATCATGTCGTCAGCACCGGTCAGCCGCTGAGCTACGTCACCGTCACGCAGCCCGCCGCGACGAGCGCCGCGGGCACGGCGGTCGGCGGCAGCGTCCCCGCGCTCAACCGCACGGGTGCCGCGATCCGCGTGCTGGGATCGGGCGGGATCGAGCATCAGGTGCAGGATCGGCTCAAGTTCAAGGCCGCGCTGGATCTCTCGCCGAATCTCCGCCTCACCTATGTCGGCGCCTTGTTCCTCGGCGATACGCATGCGGGCACCGAGAGCTATCTCGCCAATCCCGCGACGGGCAATCTCGCTTATACGGGCGCGCTCAACCTCGACGGCCGCGCCTACACGGTCGCCGCCAGCGCGTTCGATTCAGGTGTCTATCGCCACGACGAGCGCGACACGTCGCATGCGCTGACGCTCGATGGTCATGGCGATCGGCTCGACTGGCGGATCATCGCGACGCGCTTCCGCTTCGATCATGACAGCCAGCGCGCGCCGACCAGCGCGCTGCCCGATGCCTTCGCCGGCGGCGCGGGCACGATCACCCGGCTCGACGGCACCGGCTGGGAGACGCTCGACGCGAGCGCGCTGTGGCGGGCGGGAGGCGGCCACGTGCTCAGCGGCGGCGGCCATGTCGATCGCTTCACCTTGCGCAGCGATCGCTTCGCCACGACCGATTGGCTGAACGGGCCGATCGGCGCGCTCAACCTGCGATCGGCAGGGCGGACGCGAACTGGCGCGCTTTGGGCGCAGGACGCGTGGCGGATCGCCGATCCGCTCACGCTCACGGTCGGCGGGCGGATCGAATGGTGGCGCGCCTATCAAGGCGTCAACTTCTCAACGTCTCCCGCCGTGTCGGTCCGGCAACCGGCCCGCGACGCCCGCCGCTTCTCGCCCAAGGCCTCGCTGACCTGGACGCTCGCGCCGCCGTGGACGGTGCGGCTGTCCTATGGCGACGCCTATCGCTTCCCGACGGTTTCCGAACTGTACCAGGTCGTGACCACGCCCGTCGCCGCCGTGCCCGATCCCAATCTCAAGCCCGAGCATGCCCGTTCGGCCGAGCTGGCGCTGGAGCATAAGGACGCGCGCGGCGAAGTGCGGCTGTCGCTGTTCGGCGAGTGGATCGGGGATGCGCTGATCTCGCAGAGCGGCCCGCTCAACGGCGGCGCGACGCTGGCGACCTTCGTCCAGAACGTCGATCGCACGCGGACGCGCGGCGTAGAGCTGGCGGCGTCGCGACAGGAAGTGCTGCCGCGCTTCGATCTCTCGGGCAGCGTCACCTACGCCGATGCGCGCACGCTGCGCGACCGGGCGTTTCCCGCCGCCGAGGGCAAGCATCTGCCGCAGGTGCCGCGCTGGCGCGCGACGCTGGTGACGACGTGGCGGCCGGTCGATCGTCTTTCGCTGACCGCCGCCGCGCGCTACGCCAGCCGGCACTATGCGACGATCGACAACAGCGATATCGTCGCCGAAACCTATCAGGGGTTCGGCCGCTATTTGATCGTTGACCTGCGCGCGGTGGCGACGGTCAATCGGCACATGACCTTCGGGCTGGGCGTCGATAATCTGACCGACGACCGCTATTTCCTGTTCCACCCCTTTCCAGCCCGCAGCGTGCGCGTGGACGCGACGTGGAGGTTATGAGCGGATGACCGCCGCTTTATCGGCGGTGTGGTAATTCGGAGGGCCCGATCGATCGTATATTAACAGACTTTCCGGTTGCTCTGACCACTGGAGCACGACTGCATGGCCCAGTCTGACGTCGCATCGCGAAGCCCGCTAATCTCCGGCTTTACCGCGGCGTTCAGGTGCGGGACGGCGTCGATCGCCACATAGCCGACCGCTTTTTCGAGCGGGGCGATTGGCGTGTCCATCGCGGACAATGGCGAAAAAGCCACGGCCGAAAGGGAGATAATGGCGAGCCGCACGAGCGATGTTTTCTTTTTCATAATCGATTAAACTGCCGGGATCGGTAATCGGGCCCCGAATATTTAATATTTATTAAATAATACCGATGCAGATTTAAATCAGGATTTTCGAGGAATTCTCGAAAATAGTTTTCATGGCATTCTTTATATAATATTTGTCGAAAGATTTATTTGAACAGGCGAGGTCGGGATGCCTGTTTTTTCGAACGTTAGCGACGGGCGGGCTTGAAGGAAGCACATTCCTGATCCGGCGGCTACGGCTAGAGTGAGAAGCGATAGCTGTGCTCCGGCGAAGGCCGGAACGTTGGCTGGGTCGAGCCTCGCACGGCTCCGGCGTCCGCCGGAGCACCGATTCAACGTGACTGCACTCGGCGCTACGCTAAGCTTTGGGCTTGGCCTTCTTCGCAGAAGCTTTCTTCGCCGGGGCCTTCTTCGCTGCCGCCTTGCGCACCGGCTTCTTGCCCTTCGGCGGGCCTTTGGCGGCGCGCTCGGCGAGCAGGGTCAGCGCCGCGTCCAGCTCCAGCGTCGCAGGATCGGTGCCCTTCGGCAGCGTCGCGTTGGTCTCACCGTCGGTCACGTAAGCGCCGAAGCGGCCTTCCATCACCTTGATCGGCTTGCCGGTAACGGGCGAGTCGCCGAACGCCTTGATCGGCTCGCGCGCCGCGCCGCGCCCGCGTCCGCCGCCGTTCGCGGCATCGGCCAGCTTGGCGACGGCGGCGTTCATGCCGGTCTCGAACACCTCGGCGGTCGAGGTCAGCCTAGCATATTTGCCGTCGTGGAGCAGATAGGGGCCGTAGCGCCCGATCGAGGCGGCGATCGGCTTGGCGGTTTCCGGATGCACGCCGATCTCGCGCGGCAGCGACAGCAGCCGCAGCGCCAGCGCCAGATCGAGCTCGCCCGCATCCTTGGGGATCGACGCGCGCTTGGCGTCCGTCCCCTCGCCGAGCTGGACATAGGCGCCGAAACGCCCCGTCCGCCGCGTCACCTCGGCGCCGGTATCGGGATCGGGGCCGAGCACCAGCGGCCCGGCATCCTCGGCCGCGCCCTCCTGCCCGCCCTGGCCGAAGCGGCGGGTATATTTGCATTCCGGGTAGTTGAAGCAGGCGACGAACGCCCCGAACTTGCCGCCGCGCAACGCCAGCTTGCCATCGGCGCAGGCGGGGCAGGCGCGCGGGTCCGTGCCTTCCCCCTTGTCGGGGAACAGGAAGGGCGCGAGGAACTGGTCGAGCGCGGCGGTCACCTCGCTCGGCTTCTGCTCCATCACCTCGGCGGTCTTGGGCTTGAAATCCTTCCAGAACGCCTCGAGCACCGCCTGCCACTGCGCGCGGCCGCCCGAGACGTCGTCGAGCTCTTCCTCGAGCCCCGCGGTGAAATCATAGCTGACGTAGCGTTCGAAGAAGCGTTCGAGGAACGCCGTCACCAGCCGCCCGCTCTCCTCGGCGATGAAGCGGTTCTTCTCGAGCCGCACATAATCGCGGTCCTTGAGCGTCTGAAGGATCGAGGCATAGGTGGAGGGCCGCCCGATGCCGAGCTCCTCCATCTTCTTGACGAGGCTCGCCTCCGAATAGCGCGGCGGCGGCTGGGTGAAATGCTGTTCGGCGGCGACGCTCTTCTTGGCGGGCGCATCGCCCTCGCCGATTCGCGGCAGGCGGCGCGCATCCTCGTCGTCGGCATCGTCGCGGCCTTCCTCGTAGAGCGCGAGATAGCCGGGGAAGAGCACGACCTGGCCGGTGGCGCGCAGCATGTGCCGCCCCGTGCCCTCGCTCAGCTCGACAATGGTGCGCTCCAGCCGCGCCGATGCCATCTGGCTGGCGAGCGCGCGCCGCCAGACCAGCTCGTAGAGTCGCGCATGATCGCCGCCGCCATTCTTGTCGCGGGTGAAATCGGTCGGGCGGATCGCCTCGTGCGCTTCCTGCGCATTCTTGGCCTTGGTCGTGTAGAGCCGTGGCTTTTCCGGGATATAGCCGCCGTCGTAGCGATCGACGATCGCGGCGCGCGCCGCCGATATCGCGCTGTGATCCATCTGCACGCCATCGGTGCGCATATAGGTGATCGCGCCCTGCTCGTAGAGATCCTGCGCGACGCGCATCGTGTGGCTGGCGGAAAAGCCGAGCTTGCGCGCCGCCTCCTGCTGCAAGGTCGATGTGGTGAAGGGCGGCGGGGGGTTGCGCGTCAGCGGCTTGGTCTCGACCGTGGCGACGGTGAAGCGCCCCGCCTCGACATCGCGCCGGGCGGCCTCGGCATCTCCGCCGTCGCCGATCGAAAGTCGGTCGAGCTTCCTATCGTTCCATTTCACCAGCCGCGCGGTGAACGGCACGCCGTCCTGCTCGAAACCCGCGCTGACCGACCAATATTCCTGCGCGCGAAACACCTCGATCTCGCGTTCGCGATCGACGACGAGCCGCAGCGATACCGATTGCACGCGTCCTGCCGATTTCGCGCCGGGAAGCTTGCGCCACAGCACCGGCGACAGCGTGAAGCCGACGAGATAATCGAGCGCGCGGCGCGCCCGATAGGCGTCGATCAGATCCTCGTCCAGCGCGCGCGGATTGGCCATCGCCTCCAGCACCGCCGCCTTGGTGATCGCGTTGAAGGTGACGCGGCGCACGTCCTTGGGCAGCGCCTTGCGCTTGCGCAGCACCTCCTGGACGTGCCAGCTTATCGCCTCGCCCTCGCGATCGGGATCGGTCGCCAGGATCAGCGTGTCGGCGCCCCTGGCCTCGTCGGTGATCGCCTTCAGCCGCGTGGCCTTGTCGGCATAGGTTTCCCATTCCATCGCGAAGCCCTGATCGGGATCGACCGAGCCGTCCTTCGCGGGCAGATCGCGGACATGGCCGTAGGAGGCGAGAACCTTGTGCCCGGGGCCGAGGTAGGTTTCGATCGTTTTGGCCTTGGCGGGCGATTCGACGACGACGAGTTTCATGGGCGGCAAATCTTCCTTCGCGTACACGTGCGAGGGTGATCGTTCGGATCGCGGTGCGTCAAGCCGCGCCGGAACGGCCGCAAACCGCGATAACAATCACACAGGTCGGACTTTCGCGAATCACCGGATTGCGATAAGGGGCGAAAATAGCGATCGGATCACCAGCGGGTAATGCGATTGTCGGTAAGGGGCTTGATCCGATGCGGACGGTTTTGCGTAGCGCGCTGCTGGCGCTGACGATCACTTCGACGGCCGCTTTCGCCCAATCCGCCAATCCCAGCTTTCACGGTGACATCCATCAGCTCGAGGCCAATGTGCTGGCGACGCTGAACGTCGCGCGCGCCCAGCCGAACGTCTATGTCGAAACGCTGATGACCTATCGCGGCTATTTCAAGGCCAATCTGGTCGTGATCCCGGGCCAGACTATCGATGTCCAGACGCAGGAGGGCACGGTCCCCGTCGACGAGGCGGTCGATTTCCTCTCGACTCACCCGACGCTGGAGACGCTCCAGCCCTCCGAAACGCTGCGCCTGGCCGCCGCCGATCACGTCGCCGAACAGAGCAGGACGGGCAAGACGGGTCACTTCGGCGCCGACGGATCGGGGCCCAGCGATCGCACGCTGAAGCACGGCGGCGGCAAGCAGGTGGCCGAGGTCATCGCTTATGGCGCGGTCGATGCCGAGGACGTAATCCGCCAGCTCATCATCGATGACGGCGTGAGCGATCGCGGCCACCGCATCCTGATGTTCGCCGATCATCTGCGCTACGCGGGCGTCGCCTGCGGCCCGCATCCGGAATTCGGCACGATGTGCGTGATCGACATGGGCGATACCCCCGATGCCAAGCCCGGCGGGCCGGTACGCCGCGTCCAGGTCGCCGCCATGGACGAGACCAAGCCGAAGCAGTGAGCTAAGGCGCATTCGAGCAAATGCGCGCGTGACATGTTCCTCCCCTGGCAGGGGAGGTGGCGTCGCGCAGCGATGACGGAGGGGTGTCGCCCTCTGGATAGCGTATCACCCCTCCGTCTGGCTCCGCCAGCCACCTCCCCTGCCAGGGGAGGATCGTCTCAGGTCCGCAGGCCGCGTCCGATCTAGCGCCGGATGACCTCAGCTCTCCCACTCCCGCCGAGGTGAGACCGAGTAGCTTCGCAGGAGCCGTATCGAGGGCTCGTATCGAAGTACGATACGGGCTCTCGACTCAATTATAATCGGCGCTGAGATCGAGCAGGATCGTCGCCTTGCGCGGATTGGGCTGCGGTCCGTAGCGCGGCGGATCGGTCTTGATGAAATCGCAGAGGTCCAGCGTCCGCCCGAGCGCCGAAAGCGCCGTGACGCTCGTGCAGCTCGTCATCGCGCCATCCTTGCCGATCTCGATCGCCGCCTTCGCCAGGATGGCATAGATGCGTGGCGGCTTCGCGGGCGCGGGCGGCGAGTTGCCATCGAAATTGACGCTCAGCCGCACGTTGGTGCCGCGCGTCTTGGCATAATTGTCCTTGAGGAAGAAGGCGAGGAAATCGCGGTTGCCGAACGGGCCGCAACTGCCCTTGGCCTGCGCCAGCCGCGTGGCGCCGGCACCGCTCAGCGCGCAATCGGTGACGTTGCCGTTGGCCGCGATCGTCGCGCGGGCATCGAAGCTGCGGTCCACCACCTCCTCGCGCTTGGCGTTGGGGGGAAGGCGCCAGCGGATGCTCTGGCGGTAGGTCGCCGGCACGATCCGTCCCTTCCGGTCGGTCGGCGGGCGGAAGCGCGCGCGGATCAGCATGATCGCGCAGGTCTGGTCGTCGAGCAGCTTGGAGCCCGCGCTTTTGGTGATCCGGCAATCCTCGGGCAGGCCGTTGGCATCGATCGTCAGCGCGAAGGCGGCGATCCCCTCCGCCTGCGCGAGCACCGCCTCGACGGGATAATCCTTGACCGTCACCCAGCCATGCCAGTCCCCCAACGGTTGCAGCACGGTTCCGGCGGCCAATGCGGCAAGCGCGATCATCGGCATTCAAGCAAGCTCCCGGCAAACAGAGCATCCCTCTAGCAGGCCGCGCACGCCTTGTCCGCCGGTCACGGGATCAGGCTGACGCGGCTGCCCGCGTGCCGTTCGAGCCGGCCCGCCAGTTCGAGTTCGAGCAGGATGATCTGGACGATCGACGGCGCGATCCCCGTCTGCCGGATCAACTCGTCGATCGGGGTCGGGCTGGGCGAAAGCAGCCCGTGGATGCGCGCACGTTCGGCATCGCTGGCGTCCCCCGCGAGCGGCCCGGCGGCATAGCCATGGTCGCGATCGGCAAGCGTGATCCCGCCGATCGGGCGAAGGCTTTCCAGCACCTCGTCGGCGCTCTGGACGAGAGTAGCACCGTCGCGGATCAACTGATTGCAGCCCTGCGCGCGCGGATCGAGCGGCGATCCCGGCACCGCCATCACCTCGCGCCCCGCCTCGGCGGCGAGCCGCGCGGTGATCAGCGAGCCCGAACGCGGCGCCGCCTCCACCACCACCGTCCCCTCGGCGAGCCCCGCGATGATCCGGTTGCGATAGGGGAAGTGGCGGGCGTGCGGCTCGGTGCCGGGCGGCTGTTCGGCGACGAGCAGGCCCCGCTCCGCGATCTCGCGCTGGAGCCGCTCGTTCTCTGGGGGATAGAAGATATCGATCCCGCCCGCGATCACCGCGATCGTGCCCGTATCGAGCGATCCGACATGCGCGGCGGTATCGATGCCGCGCGCCAGCCCCGAGACGATGACGCGCCCGGCGGCGCCCAGGCC